>CAZIYN010000044.1:0-11223 GCA_964543495.1 uncultured Dehalococcoidales bacterium
AGCCGGGGCGGTTATTTTCTATATACGGGAGACCCAGAAAGCCGCCCTGGGGCAAATAACCGGTCTCTCCACATACTCGACCGATTCCTATATGGCGCTGGACAGGCAGACCCAGAATAATCTGGAATTATTAAAAGGTTCCGGTACCGGTACCGTGGCCGGTTCCCTGCTTTCCGTTATCGACATGACGAAGACGTCGATGGGGGGCAGGCTGCTGAAGCGGTGGCTGAGCCAGCCGCTGCTCGACATCGACGAACTAATAAGGCGGCAGGACGCAATCGGGTGGTTTAAAGAAAACACCCTACCACGCAACCAGGCGATATCGCTGCTGGGTAAGATGTCCGACCTCGAAAGAGTGATTAACCGGGTCAGGAGCGAGATTGCCGGACCCCGCGAGCTTATTGCCCTGAAGACCGGGCTCGAGGTGATACCGAAACTCATAGAGATTATCGAGGAAGGGAGCAGTAACAGCCCGATTAGCTGGCTTAAGGAAGAATTAAAACCGCGACAGGACGTGGTTGAACTCATCACCGATGCAATCAAGGACGAGCCTTCGACCAGCCCGGGGGACGGTAATGTAATCAGGCACGGTTTCTCTGAGGAACTGGATAACCTGCGGCTGGTCTCGAAAAATGCACGGCAGTACCTGGCGAATATGGAAAAAGAGGAGCAGGAGAAAACGGGGATAAAATCGTTGAAGGTAGGTTATAACAAGGTTTTCGGCTATTATATCGAAATATCGAAACCGAACCTGCCGCAGGTGCCAGAGACCTATATCAGGAAGCAGACACTTGCCAACGGAGAGCGCTACTTTACCCCGGAACTCAAGGAATACGAGTCCATGATTCTGAACGCCCGCGACCGTATAGATGAGCTGGAAACAAACATTTACAAAAGGGTGTGCCGGCAGATATCCACTGCCAGCGAAAGGGTACTGGCGGTAGCGGCGGCTCTGGCTAATACGGACGTTTTTTCGAGTCTTGCCGAAGTGGCGGTACAGGACGATTACGTCCGTCCGGTTCTCAATAATGATACCACTATTACGATAAACGAGGGACGTCATCCGGTAGTAGAAAGGAGCCTGCAGGATACCGATTTCGTTCCCAACGATACCCTGCTTTCCAATGATGAAGCCCAGATTATAGTCCTCACCGGTCCCAATATGGCTGGCAAGTCCACCTACCTCAAGCAGGTGGCGCTGATTACGCTTTTGGCGCAGATTGGCAGCTTCGTGCCGGCGTCTTCGGCGACAATCGGGCTCGTCGACCGCATTTTCACCAGGGTGGGAGCGCGTGAAGACCTGACCGCCGGGCAGTCCACCTTTATGGCGGAAATGGTGGAAACGGCGAATATCCTGAATAATGCTACCTCCCGCTCACTACTGATACTGGATGAAATCGGGCGCGGTACCAGCACCTACGACGGCCTGTCGATTGCCCGCGCGGTAACCGAGTACATACACAATCATCCCGGACTGGGAGCGAAAACGCTTTTCGCCACCCATTACCACGAGATGGTGGAGCTTGCCGGATACCTGCCCAGGGTGAAGAATTTCAATGTGGCGGTAACAGAGGAACGTGGTAATGTTATTTTCCTGCGGAAGATTATCCCCGGCGGCGTGGATAAGAGCTACGGAATACACGTCGCCCAGCTTGCCGGACTGCCGAAATCCGTTGTCCATCGCGCCAACGAGGTGCTTGAGGAG
This sequence comes from uncultured Dehalococcoidales bacterium, assembly GCA_964543495.1. Taxonomy (GTDB): domain Bacteria; phylum Chloroflexota; class Dehalococcoidia; order Dehalococcoidales; family UBA2162; genus CAYVOV01. The sequence goes on from CAZIYN010000044.1 coordinate 1,706, forward strand.
CTTGAAAACGGCACAGAGAGTGAAGAAAGACCGGTAAGTAAAACCCGCCATAAAAAAGTACCGGAACAGCAGCTTTCCTTCTTCGGGCAGAAGTCGCCATTACTTGAAGAACTCCGGGACCTTGATATAGAGTCCCTCTCCCCCCTAGAAGCCCTCAATAAACTGTATGAAATACAGCGGAAAGCCAGAGAATAGGCTATGAACTCCTCCCGGATTATCGATATCTTTCATAACAAAAAGGCAGGCAGGGTTCTTGGCATTATCGGCACGGTTGCAGCTGTAGGCCTGCTGGTGGTTGGAGGAATAAATGTCTTCGGGAACAGGACCGAAAAAGATGAAGAAGGATTTTATCAGGTATGGGATATTAATATTGAAAAGGACACCAGTGCGATAGTCGTCAGCCCCGAGGGCATCGAGTTGTCACCGGGGAGGAGTCTGGGAGACACGGCGGGAACTTTTAAAGTGACAGCGACCGGCGGTGGTCCTTCCGGGAAATTATTTATGGGGCTTGCCCATGAATTCGATGTCGAAAAGTATCTCGGCGATATCGAATTCATCGAGATAGAAGATATGTATGTATTTCCGGTCCGTGTAAAATTCTCGGGTCACTCCGGAGGCAGCAGTCCCGAAACACCCGGCTCACAGAAGTTCTGGGCGGATTCAACCTCCGGTACAGAGATACAAACTATTGTCTGGGCGCTGGAACCGGACCGTAACTGGCTGGTGATAATGAATGAGGATGCTGCCTACGGAATCGATATAAATGTTACATTCAGTGCAAAGACTCCCCTGATACTTATATTCGGGTTGTTTAATATTACCGCAGGGGTATTTTTACTGTTATTCAGCCTTATTATACTTCACGCATCGGGCAGGAGCAGGAATATCGCATATCCCGAACCTCTTATATAATAGACAGGTAATGGAGCCGGAAGGAAATGACGGAGAAACACCGGGAAGATACCACACAGCAATTATACTTGTTGGCTGATGAGCTGAGGGCGATTGCTAATTACGGGTTAATGCATTCCAGCAGTCCTTATGACAGAGAGCGGCTTGAGAAAGTGCTTAATGCAAGCGCTCGACTTCTCAGTATTATCGATAAAAAGCCTTTTGAGGATGTTTTAGCCGACTATAAAGGCGATATGAACCACGTTTCTCCTGTCATTGGTGCCGAAGCAGCGGTTTTTAAAGACGGGAAAATACTTCTTATTAAGCGTCATGATAACGGTCTGTGGGCCGTGCCGGGAGGGATGGCCGACGTGGGTGAGACACTGACCAGTACCGCGCTGCGGGAGCTGAAGGAAGAAATCGGACTGGAAGGTAAGGTTGTCAGGCTGCTTGGAATATTCGATTCAAGGATATGGAAAAGCCGGGAGAAATTACATGTATACCAGGTGATTTTCGAGGTCTTGGTAAAAGAGGGTACTCCCATTAAAACGAGAGAAGCTACAGACTGGGGTTATTTTTCAGCCGATGATTTGCCGGAGCTCTCTCCCGGTCACGATATGAGAGTGCCGTTTCTCTTCAAACTGACAGACGGCTCGGTGGAAGCGCCCTACTTAGATGAACCCGACCATTCTGAATAGGTTATATCTTCAGGATAAGGTCGGGAAACTTGATTTTCATGTCTGCGATTGCGTTTTTAGCTATCTCTTTCCCGTATTCGCAGTTCACTTTGATATCCAGGTTGTCTTCGCCTTCGCCGAGGACTACCGGGTATATGGTGCATACCAGCGGCCTGGCCTTGTAGACCCTGCATTCTTTCGTCTCTTCGTTATAAAACACGCAGGGAAGAGGTAACAGTCTGGTACCGATTATCTCGTCCAGTGGCCACATGTTTTCCCGGTTTTTACCTTCACCTGTGTTCTGTTTCAGCTCATCGTATGAAGTTTCCAGATAATGGGCGATTATTTTTAGCTCGTCGTCGAATATCTCAACTCCCGAACCGTCCGGATTAGCCGGATTCGGTATGCAGCACGTGCCGCACTGGCGGCATGCTCCGAATGAAAGCAGTTCTTTGACGGTCTCCGGCGTGAAGGGAATCGGCAGGTTTATGGAAATATCGTCATTGCCCAGCGCATTCAGGAAAGCATCCAGCTCCGTGTCCGAAAGAGTGAAGATATTCCGGTCGTAGAGATGGGACAGTCCATACTTTCCGAGGTCTAGCTTGAATATCTTGCGGGGTTCCTGAAATTTATTCTCCATAATTAGCGGTTATTTGCTCAGTTTCTCTATTTCCTCCTCTACTTCCTCCGCTCCTTCGGCATAAAATCCTTCTTCATCGGGGGCAAGCTCTTTCAGGAGTCTGAGGAACTCGCCGGCATGGACACGCTCTTCATCGGCGATATCCTTCAGTACTGCGATAGCCAGCTTATTATCCGTCGATTCCGCGAGCTGCATATAGAGCTGTACCGCTTCATATTCGGCAGCTACCATGAACCTTATCGCCCGGACCAGCTCTTCCGGTGTAACCTTTTCTTTCTTTGCTAGACCGGAAAACGGCGTTCCAAAATCAGGCATTTTAATCCTCCTTATCGGTGTCTGTCAGGGGTGGATAATTAATTTTACAATATAGAGAGGAGGTAATTCCAGAAGAAGTATTGATGTATCTATTCCCACCCTTCCGCCCTTGATGAAAACTAAGAGGAGCTTCGCTCCTCTTAACTCCACTATTGCCATGGATTTATAATTTTTAATTTTGTTCGATGACGAAGTTTCTCAGAGTGCCGATTGGTTCTATCCTGATTTCCACGGTGTCACCGGGTTTTATGGCGCTGATGCCGGCCGGGGTGCCGGTAGCTATAATATCGCCAGGCAGCAGGGTCATCACGTGCGAAATAAAGCTGATAAGGACAGGAACCGGGAAAATCAGGTCGCTGGTGTTGCCGCTCTGCCTGCATTCTCCATTGACGTATGTTGCCACCGGGACGCCGGATGGTTCGAGTTCCGTCTCGATACAAGGTCCTATGGGAGCAAAGGTATCGAAACCCTTGCCGCGTGTCCACTGCACGTCGTCGCGCTGGTGGTCGCGGGCAGTAACATCGTTGACGCAGGTATAGCCCAGAACATAGTCGAGTGCCTGTTCTTCCGAAACATGCCGGGCTTTTTCTCCGATTACCACGCCGAGTTCACACTCGTAATCGATTCTTGTAGAGGATGGCGGATAGATAATGCTGTCTTCCGGTCCTATAACCGCTGTCGAAGGTTTAATGAAAATAAGCGGGACTTCAGGGATGGGATTTTTCGTCTCTTCGGCATGGCTGTGGTAATTCAGTCCCAGTGCTACTATTTTAGATGGAACGCAGGGAGCGAGCAGCTTAACATCGCTTAATTTATAGATGTCCCCGGCAGGATTTATGGCTTTAAAGGGTTCGCCTTCGATTGCCCTGACCGTATCTCCTTCCAGGATTCCATAGCCGGTTAGTGCCCCGGCTGAAAACCGCACTATCTTCATCGATTTCAGTTTACCCGTATCTGCGGTGGCTTTCAAGCTTTTCGGTATTCCGGGTGAAATGTGAACGGTCATTCGTATTGAAAGACTTCCTCGATTGTTACTCCGAGGCTGCGGGCGATTTTAAAGGCCAGTTCGATTGAGGGCACGTATTTTCCTTTTTCAAGAGCAATTATTGTCTGGCGGGTGCAGCCGGCTGCCCTTGACAGTTCCTCCTGCGTCATTTCGTTATTATCGAACCGGAGTCTCCTGATGTGGTTTGAAACTTTAGCCATTGTTTATCCATATCTCCAATAACCGAGCATAATGCCGAGGGACTGCGAAAGACTACTGATTATGAGGGTTGAAAAGAATATCAGGTTAAGGAATATAACAGGAATTTGTCCGGAATCCCTGTATATCTCCGTTAAAGTGATAGTCCAGGCGACCAGTGAGAATACTATTGCCAGCCACTGGAATCTGCTGGACCTTTCAATAATCAACCTGTCCCGCTCATCGACCTGTGCCGGTTTTCGCAGGGTGATACTAATAAGAATCAAATATACAAGAGGTACCCCGATAACGGCAGCATATAAGGCTAACCTCAAGTTTAGATTGGTATCAAATGCAGTGATGTCACCCTGTGAAACCAGAAATACTGTTACAGCTAAAGTTAGAATAAGTCCTATGATAAAACTGTATAATGCTCTTTTTTGAAGAGGTGCCATAATATTACTCCTTACTCGATATAGTAAACTCTAACGGACAAATAGTAACATATATATTACTAATTGTCAAGTATAGCTTACATCAGTTACGGGGTGGTGCAGGTCAATCGGCGAGATAAATTGAGTTTCCGCTCTATCCAGGCTTAAATTATTGACAAGGGTTGAACATTAGCGTAAAATCGGGGAAATCGAATATAGTAAAGGCTGTGAACGGGGATAGTAACCTTCAGGGCGAGGCTCAGAGAGTCGGGATTTGGTGCGAACCGATGTCAACGCGGGAGGTGAATGGGCCCGGGAGCTGCGGACCGAAAGTTCTGGTGAAAACAAGGCAAGTAGGCTCTGACGCCGGGGAAGCGTTAAATTATCCCAGGGTATAAGTACGCGTATATTATACCTGCAAGAGATAGTCGGGATGGTTGAATGCCCGACTAAGAAAGGTGGTACCGTGGAAGCAAGCCTCCTGCCCTTTCAGGGACAGGAGCTTTTTTATTAAATGCATATTTGTATAAATCAAAGGAGGGATAATGGACAAATACAGGTTTATTCTTGATCAAAAGGACATGCCGACCCGGTGGTATAACGTCCAGGCAGACCTGCCTGAACCATTGCCACCGATGCTGCATCCCGGGACAAAGCAGCCGCTGACCCCGCCTGACCTGGCACCGCTTTTCCCGATGGAATTGATAATGCAGGAAGTCAGCCAGGAGCGTTATATAGATATTCCTGAAGAAATCCAGGAGGTATACGCAACCTGGAGACCAACGGTTTTGCAGCGTGCCTATCGACTGGAAAAAGCGCTGGATACACCGGCCAAGATTTTCTATAAATACGAAGGCACCAGTCAGCCGGGAAGCCATAAACCCAATACCGCTGTGGCTCAGGCCTATTACAATAAAAAAGAGGGTATCAAGCGGCTTACCACGGAGACAGGCGCCGGGCAGTGGGGCAGTTCACTTGCATTCGGCTGTATGCTTTTCGACCTCGAACTGAAAGTCTACATGGTGAGGGTCAGCTATAACCAGAAACCATACCGCCGGATTATGATGGAGTCCTGGGGCGCAACCTGCGTTCCCAGCCCCAGCCCCGATACCAAGGCGGGTAGCGATATGCTAAAGCAGGACCCGGACTGTCCGGGTAGTCTTGGCCTTGCCATCAGTGAAGCTGTCGAGGACTGTATGAAGCGTGACGATACCCACTATTCTCTCGGCAGCGTAGTGAGTCATGTGCTTCTTCACCAGACGGTCATCGGACAGGAAGCTATGAAGCAGATGGAGATGGCAGGATATTATCCGGATATTATCGTCGGCTGCGTAGGCGGCGGTTCCAACTTTGCCGGGATGTTCCTGCCTTTTATCAAGGACAAGCTGGACGGTAAAAAACCCGACCTCCGGATTATCAATGTGGAACCTGAAAGCTGCCCTACCCTGACAAAAGGCCTTTATGCTTACGATTTTGGCGACGTTGCCGGAATGGCGCCGATAGCCAAGATGTTCACCCTCGGACATGGCTTTATGCCGCCCCCGGTACATGCCGGTGGTCTGCGATATCATGGTATGGCACCATTGATATGTCACCTCCACAAACTCGGCTACGTCGAAGCAAGAGCCGTTCCGCAGGTAGCAACATTCGAGGCCGGAGTGCAGTTTGCCAGGACTGAAGGCATCATCAGCGCACCTGAAACAAACCACGCTATCAGGGTAACGATAGACGAAGCCCTGAAATGCAAAGAAACCGGCGAGTCGAAGGTAATACTGCTAGCTCACAGCGGGCACGGCCACTTCGATATGGCTGCTTACGAGCAGTACCTCAGCGGGAAGCTTGTTGACTATGCTTATCCGGAAGAAAAGGTAAAGGAAGCTCTGGCTTCATTACCCGAAATACCAGAATAAGCGAAACCATTCAGGTAATCAAAATGGGGGCAGGGATTATCCCTGCCCCCATCTCTGCCTTAATATTTCCTTAGTATTTTAAGCGTAATATGTTAAAATATAAGTATGAAGAAAATGAAGCTGAAAATAATCACTCTAATGCTTGTCCTGGCGCTGACTCTTGTAACTGTATCCGGGTGTATAGTATCGCTTGATGACCAGGAGGAGCAGACGGAACAGACAGAGCAACCTGCACTGAAAGAGGAAGAAGTAGAAGAGGAAGCAGAGGTAGAGGAAAATGGCTGGCAGGTACCTTCCAATGGCAGGCAGGTTACCGTACTTCCGACAATCGCGGATGTAGTAGCTAAGGTCAAACCGGCAGTAGTATCGATAAATACCGAGATAGTGGCCCGGGATATGTTCAACAGGCAGTATACGACGGAAGGAGCCGGTTCGGGCTGGATTATAAGCGAAGACGGATATATCGTTACCAATAACCACGTTGTCGCGGACGCAAAGAGTATCACCGTTGTCCTCGACGATGGCAGGTCGTTTGATGCGGAAATAGTTGGAGCCGATGCTCTCACCGACCTTGCTGTGGTAAAAATCGATTCGGAAAATTTACCGGTAGCGAAAGTTGGTGATTCAGCGGAACTGAGAATCGGCGACTGGGTGGTGGCTATAGGAAACTCGCTCGGTCAGGGAGTCAGGGCTACTCAGGGAATAGTCAGCCGTCAGGGAGCTTCCGTCCAGGTGGAGCTTAATCAGGCGCTATACGGGCTTATCGAGACAGATGCCGCTATCAATCCGGGAAACAGCGGAGGCCCGCTGGTAAATCTAGCGGGTGAGGTAATAGGAATTACCAACGCCAAGCTGGCAAGCGTGGAGATTGAAAGCGTCGGTTACGCTATCAGCACGGAGACAGCAGGACCGGTAATAGAACAGTTGATTAACACCGGACGTGCCATACATCCCTGGTTGGGAGTATCTCTATATACCGTTGACGAATACGTAGTCCAGAGGTTCGACCTGGCAGTGGACTCGGGAGCTTTCCTGGTTGAAGTGGTGGCTGACAGCCCGGCGGGCAGAGCCGGACTTCAGGCTGAGGACATTATCGTCGGCTATGCCGGTAAGGAAGTGGAAAACGTGGACGACCTGATAGAAGGAATCCGGTTATCGAAAGTCGGCCAGGAAGTGGAAATAGTATACTGGCATGGCGATACCAAATCTACAACCACCGCCGTGCTTATAGAGCGACCGTAATTCCGCCCCTTTTATTTCAGTTTTTTCACTCCGAGAGTAACCCGATATCCACTCAGCTTGAAGCTTTCGCTGTAATCGACCTCTTCGGGGATACCTTCAACAAGCCGGTTCGATAACGTTTCCTGCTTTATATAGTCGGCCGTACTTGCGGTTGACATCACATGACCGATGTATTCATCGCCTTCGTAACAGGTCTCTATGTGGTCGGCAATATCGAATCCCGCCGAGCGGCGCATAGTCTGCAGACGGCGGACGATTTCCCGCGCCATACCCTCCGCCTGAAGCTCGGGTGTTATCAGGGTATCTATCACCACCGATGAACCGGAAAAATCGATTACCGGATAACGTTCGGCATCGAGTCCTTCAAGACTGTCGGCGAAAACTATATTCTTTACGTTCACCTCATCCTTGATTTCCGAGTCGAACCTTGTGACCGCATTTTTCAGCCAGTCGGCTTTTACCGGAAGCCTGATTTCACTGACAGGCTGGCGTACCTTGATATTTTTATCGGTGCGCAGTGCCCTTACCTTACTCACAAGCTCCATTACCGCGTTGACATCACGGATTAGCTGCTCATCGATGAGCTTTTCGTTCGTCGCGGGGAAATCCGTAAGGTGTACGCTCTCAGGTGCGGAGGAATCGATGGAACAGACCAGGTTCCGGTATATTTCCTCGGTTATAAAAGGAGCAAACGGAGCCATCAGCTTAGATAATGTGATCAGGCACTGGTATAGAGTATTATAGGCGGACAGCTTATCGGTATCGTTCTCGCTTTTCCAGAACCGGCGGCGGCTTCTCCTTACATACCAGTTTGAAAGCACGTCAATAAAAGCGGCGATTCTCCAGGCTGCCGACCGGGGGTCGTAGTTTTCCAGTCCCTTATCGACATCGACGATGAGTTTGTTCAGTTCCGAGAGTATCCAGCGGTCCAGTTCAGACTGAGTTGCCGTATCGTAATTCGGGTCGGGAACGAAGTTATCGATATTGGCATAAGTAACGAAGAAGGAATACACGTTCCAGAGTGTGCTCAGAAGCCGGCGTGAAATATCTGTGATAGCACCCTCTTCATACCGGATTGAATTACCCATCGGCACAGCCGTGTATATATACCAGCGAAGCGCATCTGCACCGTGTTTATTAATTACTTCCCAGGGGTCCAACCAATTCCCCTTGGACTTGCTCATTTTTTCGCCCCTGGCGTTAAGGATGTGCCCGTGACAGATGACGTTCCTGTATGAAGGCCGGTCGAAAAGGAGGGTGGATATGGCGTGCAGGCTGTAGAACCAGCCGCGTGTCTGGTCTATTGCTTCGCAGATAAAGTCCGCCGGGAAACGTCCGTCTTCGAGCAGATTGATGTTTTCAAAGGGATAGTGCGATTGCGCAACAGGCATTGCTCCGGAATCGAACCAGCAGTCGATTACTTCCGGCAGCCGCTTCATTTCACCCCCGCATTTCGGGCATTTGTAGGATACCTCGTCTACGAAAGGACGGTGAAGGTCAAGAGGCTCTTTCATTCCGCTGAATCCATCCTTGTTTTTCAGTTCCTCTACTCCGCCGATGCACTCGAGATGATTACACTCCGGATTCCCACACTTCCAGATTGGGAGCGGAGTCCCCCAGTAGCGTTCGCGGGAGAAAGCCCAGTCGACGTTGTTTTCAAGCCAGTCGCCGAACCGGCCGTACTTGATATGCTCCGGATACCAGTTTATCTCCTCATTACCGGAGATTAGTCTTTCCTTCCTGTCCGTCGTCTTTATGTACCAGGTCTCCTTGGCGTAATAGAGAAGAGGCGCGTCGCACCGCCAGCAGAAGGGATAGGTATGACGAATGGTGCCGGAATCATGGAGAAGTCCCTTCTTTTCCAGTTCCTCGAGTACCAGGGGGTCGGCGTCTTTCACGAATTTCCCTGAGAACGGGTAATTACCGGTCAGATTGCCCTGCAGGTCCACCTGGTGGATGAAATTCAGTCCGTTCTCCTGCCCGGCTTCATAGTCGATTTCTCCGTATGCCGGGGCGATGTGGACAATTCCGGTGCCGTCTTCCATCGATACGAAATCACCACCGATTACCCGGTACGTCAGGTTATTGTCCGGTTCCTGGACCTGGAGTTCACCGCCGCTAACAAAGCGCTGACGTTCCATACCATATTCATGCGGATTGAAAAGAGGCTCGTACCTGAGGCCGACGATATCATTACCTTTGATTTTCATCCGCACATCGGCGTCG
>CAZIYN010000045.1:0-2697 GCA_964543495.1 uncultured Dehalococcoidales bacterium
CGATGACCGGACTTACGGCTGACATCCCCACGACGAGTTCGTATGAATGAACGCATAGAAATCCCCCCAGTGACATTCCCGCGGCTGTTCCGATTAGCTTGAGTGCGCTGCCCCTTCCCCATATCTTTTCGAATTCATCCTCGCGTCCCTTCAATACCAGGAAGTCGTAGATATATGCCTGCAGAGTGCCCGAAATAAATGTTCCGGCAATGGTAAGGAAAAAGAAACCGAGCAGGAATAACCAGAACGAGGAACTGAAAAACCAGATTGCGAAGCAGATAAGGTCAAAGAATCCGGAAAGTACCAGCATATTTTTGCGACTCCATTTGTCAGCCAGAGTACCTGTGGGGACCTCCAGCAGGATGGCAAAGCCGCTCCAGCATACCAGTAAAATACCGATATGATATAACTCCAGACCTCTATCGATGAAGAATAATTTGTCGATAGCCCAGAGAAGAATGAACTCGGAGAAGAACTGGAATATGTAGAAAAGACGGGTAAATTTTACAACTGTTAAGCGATTGTATCAAGGTTCGTGCATAGATTCATTATCTCCTTTAAAGTTGTATTTCCGGTTTAGAAGGTTATGAAAGTCTATCATGCGACAGATTGCCGGTCAATAATAGCGTGGACTGATTTATCCGAAACTTAACGCGGAGATAAATATTTATGATATAATCACCATTTATGATATACTGGTAGGGTATTTTACCGAGTTATGTAAAAGCAAGAAAATTTGGAGAGGAAAGGGATTTGGAAAAAGAAAAGAAAAAGGAAACGATAGAGAAGTTCGCCATTCATCAGGGTGATACCGGCTCGACCGAGGTCCAGGTAGCTATCCTTACGGAGAGGATAAACGAGTTGACCGGTCATATGGTGAACAACCGCCATGATTTCCATACCCAGCGTGGTCTTATTAAACTAGTTGGAAAAAGAAGAAGGTTGCTTGCTTACCTGATGAGGGAAGATGTGAACCGCTATCGTAAACTAATAAAAGAACTTGGTCTGCGTAAGTAAGACCATAAGGAATAGGAGAATATTTTGTTAGACCCCCAGAGTTTTGAATGTGAAATCGGAGGTAGACGTCTTGTCATAGAAACCGGCAAGATAGCCGGACAGGCGGATGCCGCGGTAACCGTGCAGTACGGAGAGACCGTTGCCCTGGTTACCGTGTGCGTCGCCGATAAACCCGGTGACAGGGACTTTTTACCTCTGACAGTTGATTATGAAGAAAGACTGTATGCTGCCGGAAAAATCCCCGGCGCTTTTCCTCGCAGAGAGGGACGACCGAGTCAGGAAGCAACAATTGCAGCCCGAATGACCGACAGACCCCTTCGCCCGCTGCTGCCTAAGGAATGGCGGCGCGAGATTCAGATTGTGATAACTATTCTTTCTGCCGACCAGGAGAATGACGCGGATGTGCTGGCATTGATCGGCGGTTCGACGGTGCTGTCGATGTCACAGGTTCCATTTGCGGGACCGGTGGGCGCGGTCCGTATCGGTTATCTGGATGATGAACTAATAGTAAATCCTACGCTGACTCAACTGGAAGAAAGCGAGCTCGACCTTATTGTCGCCAGTACCGAAGATAATGTGGTGATGGTTGAAGCCGGAGCTCAAGAAGTATCCGAAGATATCGTAGCCCGGGCAATCGCTCTCGGACACGAGGTTAACCATGGAATTATTAAGACGCAGGAGCAGCTTCAGCAGGCTTTTGGTAAACCCAAGGCAGAAATGGAAGCCTATCAGGTTCCTCCTGAGGTAGATGCCGCTATATCACCGATTGTCGGTGACAGGCTGACTGCTGCACTAAGCAATGCGGAAAAAGACCAGCGTGACGAGGCTGTATCAGGGATAACTACAGAGTTAATTGAGAAACTGGAAGAAATTCCTGAAAAGGATATACTTGCTGCGGTTGATAAAAGGATTCGTAAAGAAATCAGGACGAGTATCCTTGAACGCGGTCAGCGTATCAGCGGGCGTGGTGTAACCGAGGTCAGGCAGCTTAATTGCGAGGTGGGGATTTTACCCCGTACTCATGGCTCCGGACTCTTTACCCGGGGTCTGACTCAGGTACTGTCTGTTACCACACTGGGTTCAACCAGGAAGGAACAGCAGATTGACGGGCTGGGTATCGAAGAAACCAGGCGGTTTATTCACCACTATAATTTCCCACCTTTCAGTGTCGGTGAATCGGGGCGGATTGGCACACCGGGTCGCCGTGAAATCGGTCATGGGGCCCTAGCTGAACGCTCATTACAGGCGATACTGCCTAAAGATGAGGACTTTCCATACACTATACGTGTTGTTTCGGAGGTGCTCAGTTCTCAGGGAAGCACGTCTATGGGGAGTGTTTGCGCCAGCAGTCTGTCACTTATGGATGCCGGAGTGCCTGTAAAGAGGGCGGTGGCAGGAATAGCCATGGGCTTGATTACCGATGACACGGGTAAATTCGTCATTCTCACCGATATCGAAGGTGCCGAGGACAATTATGGGGATATGGATTTCAAAGTTGCCGGTACCTCGGAAGGTATTACGGGAATGCAGATGGATACCAAGCTGAAGGGTATCAGCATGGAAATAGTGGAAAAGACTTTGCAGCAGGCAAGAGAAGCCCGTCTGTTCATTCTGGATACGATGAATAAAACGATTGCGGAAAGTCGTTCCGAGATGAGCCCTTACGCTCCACGGATGTAC
>CAZIYN010000045.1:2707-11002 GCA_964543495.1 uncultured Dehalococcoidales bacterium
AGATAACGGTTCCCCAGGATAAAATCGGTGCCGTTATCGGTCCCGGAGGCAAAACGATAAGGTCTATTATCGAAGAGACGAAGACTACCGTCGATATCAATGACGAGGGTGTGGTGCTTATCGGCTCCAATGATGAAGCATCCGCGCGCCGGGCAATTGAAATGGTTGAAAACCTTACGAAAGAAGCGGAAGTGGGAGCTATTTACACGGGTAAAGTCACCCGCATCCTGAACTTCGGTGCTATGGTGGAAATCCTGCCGGGCAAGGAAGGGCTGGTGCATATCAGCGAACTGGAGGACTACCGGGTGAATAGGGTGGAGGATGTGATAAAAGTCGGTGATGAGGTAATGGTCAAGGTAATAGAGATTGATAATATGGGCAGGGTAAACCTGTCGAAAAGAGCTGTTTTAGAGAAAGCAGATTCAGGTGGTGGTGACAGAGATTCGCGTAATCAAAGTTATCAGCGGAAAAACCAGCGCGAATCTCGCGGTACAAAGCGACCTCCCAGTTCTCAGTATAGACGAAGAAACTAAGCGGAGGTTTGATTATGGCTACGATTAAAGTAGTTGTCAACGGAGCACTTGGAAAAGTCGGTCAGGTATTGATAGCAGCAATGAGCTCCGGGAATGATGTACAGCTTGTTGGTGCGGCGGATGCAAAGGCTACCCGCGATTCTCTTCCTCTTCCGGACGGGTCCGGCGAAATACCACTCTCAAAAGACCTTGAGACGATTCTCGATAGCTGCAAGCCTGATGTGGTGGTTGACTTCACTGTCGTCGAAGCGGTTATAGCATCGGCACGGGCTACTACAAAACGCGGAGTCAACATGGTTATCGGGACCACCGGACTTACCACCGATGACCGAGGTGAGCTTGCAAAGCTGGCGGAAGAAAACAAAGTCGGAATTGTACTAGCTCCGAATTTCTCTCTCGGAGCGGTCCTGCTGATGCACGTTTCAAGGGTAGTATCCAGGTATATGGACTATGCTGAAATTATTGAGCTTCATCATGACCAGAAAGTAGACGCGCCTTCGGGGACTGCTCTTTTAACCGCCAGGGAAATGGCTGCGGCAAAGGATAAACCGTTCTCACGCCCCGCTACCGGTGATTTTAAAAGCCGGGGCGAGGAAGTCGAAGGCATAAATATACATGCCGTAAGGCTGCCGGGTCTGATGGCCCACCAGGAAGTTATTTTCGGAGCCCTGGGACAGACGCTGAGTATACGGCATGATACGATAAACCGCGAGTGCTACATACCCGGTGTAATGATTGCAATAAGGGAAGTAGTAAAACGCCAGGGTCTAACCTACGGTCTAGATGCACTGCTTGATTTACAGGAGTAAAAATGGAGAAGAAGTATAGAGTCGCGATTGTCGGTGCAACCGGACTGGTAGGCAACGAATTTATAAACATACTGGTGCAGAGGAATTTCCCGGTTGAGTCGGTAAGACTCCTTGCCTCCGACCGTTCAGCTGGGAGAAAGCTGTATTTCGGTCACCAGGAGATAGCTGTCGAAGAAACTGTTCCCGAGTCTTTCGAGGACGTTGATATAGCATTATTCTCGGCAGGCGCTGAGAACAGCAAGTATTTTTCGCCTCTGGCTGCCAAAGCGGGAGCCGTGGTAATAGATAACAGTTCGGCGTTCCGGATGGTTTCCGGAGTCCCGCTGGTAGTACCTGAGATAAATCCGGATGATATAAAACTGCATAAAAGGATTATCGCCAATCCTAACTGCTCGACTATACAGATGGTTGTCGCGCTTTACCCGCTGCATAAGGTCAATCCTATCAAACGGATAGTTGTCGATACTTACCAGTCTGTATCCGGAGTCGGCGGTTCGGCAGCACTGGAAGAGCTGACCACGCAGGTGAAACAGGTTACCGAAGGACAGGACACCGTACCGCATGTTTTTCCTCACCAGATTGCTTTCAATATCCTGCCTGAAATCGACGTTTTCATGGACAATGGTTATACGAAGGAAGAGTGGAAAATGGTCGAGGAGACCCGGAAGATTATGCACGCTTCGGATATCGCCATCTCGGCTACCTGTGTACGGGTGCCGGTTTATAACAGCCATAGTGAAGCAGTTCACGTGGAATTCACGAATACCATGCTCGCAGAGGATGCACGGCGTATTCTCCAGCAGGCTCCGGGAGTAAAGGTCCTTGACGACCCGGTGATAAGTCTTTATCCACAGGCATGGTCGGCTACGGGTACCGATGAAGTCTTTGTGGGACGTATCCGCCAGGATGCTTCCAGTTCACGGGGACTGGCTATGTGGGTAGTATCCGATAACCTGCGGAAAGGCGCCGCTCTTAATGCCATCCAGATTGCAGAAGAAATGATTAAAAGAGACTGGCTGCAGCCGGGAGGAGGAGATTAATGAAAGAACTGGGAAGACTTTTAACAGCAATGGTAACACCTTTCGACGAAAAGGGAGAGGTTGACTATGAACAGGCGAAGAAACTTGCCGTAGCACTGCTGGATTCCGGTAGTGACGGCATCGTCGTGGCGGCTACCACCGGTGAAGCGCCGACGCTTTCCTGGGAGGAAGAGCTGCGCCTGTTTACCGAGGTTAAGTCGGTGGTAGGCGACCGCGGGACCGTTGTTGCTTATACGGGAAGCAACAGTACCGCGGAAGCGGTTGAAGCTACCGAGGGAGCGGAGAAAATCGGTGTCGATGCCTGCCTGTCGGTCGTGCCCTATTACAATAAGCCGAACCAGGAAGGTATCTACCAGCATTTTAAAACGATTGCTGAAAGCACCAGTCTGCCGATTATTATGTACAACATTCCGGGACGCGTAGTCATCAATATGACGGTGGACACGATTGCCAGGCTGAGCCGGATAGATAATATAGCAGGAGTCAAGGAAGCCAACGCCGATATGACGCATGTTGCCCAGACAATCAGCAATACCAGAGAGGGCTTTCGTATCTGGAGCGGTAACGATAACGATACCTTCCTCATCATGGCGCTCGGGGGTTATGGTGTTATCGGTGTAACCACCCACCTGGTCGGGAAGCAGACCAAGAAAATGATGGACCTGATTATCGAGAGTAAGCTTCCCGAGGCTGCGGCAATTCACCGCGACCTGGTACCGCTGGTCAATGCACTTTTCAGCAATCCCAACCCGACGCCGCTGAAGTATGCTATGAACCAGCTGGGGTTCAGGGTGGGCAAACCACGTCTACCCCTGACCGAGCCCGATGAAAAAACAGCTGCCCAGATAATGGAAGTCGTCAGGAAGTATAAAATCGATTTACCGATATAAGTAAATACGCGAGGAGTAAATTTATTGCCCTTCCTCAGTTTTTCACAAGGAAGGGCAATTGATTTTAGGAAATAATAATCGATATGGAAATTACACAGTGCACTAAAGCCGATTTCGACCAGATAGTTGCGGAAAATGAAGATTTCTGGGGTCACGACCGTGTAAAAAACCTCCATAATCCGGTGTATCTATATGAGTTCGGTAATACCGCATACGTAATCAGGGAAGGAGAGAAGGTGGTAGGGTATCTCTTCGGGCTTTTCTCACAGACGGAACCTGTTGCCTATGTTAAGTTTATCGGCGTGCGGCAGAGCCATCAGAAGAGGGGGATAGGACGGAAATTATACGAACATTTCACCAAATTCGCTAAAACAAAGGGATACACTGAGTTGAAGGCTATCACTTCTCCCGCAAATCTCGGTTCTGTGGCTTTTCACAGGAGTATCGGGATGGAACTACTGGGTGAACCCGATGAAGAAGGAATCCCGGTAGTTAAGGACTACGGCGGGCTCGGAATAGACAGGGTGGTGTTCAGGAAAAAGATATAATTCGGAATTAGGAAAGGATAATTTACATTTGTCATTCCGGCGGAAGCCGGAATCCAGGAATCTTGCGTAATCGTACCAATCTGGATTCCCGATCATGTCGGGAATGACAGAATAATTCCTTGACGAATAACAATCGTTGTGGAGATAATAAGTAAATTAGCGGAGACTGATAATCTTGGACTCGGAAAAAGTAAAACGGGATAAAAACGAAGAACAGGCGGCTATCTTTTCTGCTTTCTCAGACCCCACACGGCTCAAGCTGATAATGCTGCTGGCTCACCAGGACGTGCCCGGGGCAATGTGCGTAAATGCTCTAGCCGCGAATCTGGGAGTCAGCCAGTCCGCGGTTTCTCAGCACCTGCGTATCCTGAAGAATATCGGGCTGGTAAGCGGGGAGAGGAAAGGCTACCGTATTCATTACACGATAAACCACGAAGCTATGAAACACTGTCACGACCTGATATCGGATATACTGGCAGTTGATAAAAAGAAATAATACAGATACGATAAAGTCTTCAGTCATAGTATATTAGTAAATACTTAAACAAATCACAATATTACAGCGAAACAGGTTTTTATCCGGTGCTTAAAGCCTGCCAGAGCTTCCCAGCGTGTTTGACAGGAAATCCTTTCTAGATTAGTATTTAAGTATATAAGCGAATACTAATATGAAAGGAGGCCATTATGCACGGTATGAGCGGACATTGTTGCGGGCATTCTCCCCATCACGGACATGGTGCTGCCGGGCAATCGACCGGTTGCTGCTGTCATTCCGGCCAGGGATTCAGGAGATTCCCCAATAATGAAGAACAGTTGTCTATGCTGGAAGAATACCTGAAAGCCCTTCAGGCGGAAACAAAAGGCGTTGAAGAACGTATCACCGAACTGAAGAAAAAGTAAGGAGAATAAGGATACCGGTATCCTTTACAAGAATTTCGGAAATACATAAATGTACGTGTTATACATAGTAACCGGAGTGGCTCTGATAGTTTCTCTGGTTGTCAGCCGTGAAAAAACACTCCAGGCGCTGAAAATGGCGCTCCAGAGATTCATCACTATCCTGCCTGTATTTCTCATTATGCTGCTTCTTGTCTCGGTCGTCCTCTATCTGGTGCCGGGTGATTCTATCCGGATGTATCTGGGAATAGAAAATAGATATCTTGCCGTATTCCTCGCTTCCATAATCGGTTCAGCGATAATAATGCCCGGATTTATTGCGTTTCCACTCGCGGGTATGCTGCTGGCAGAAGGAGTACCTTATATGGTTCTATCGGCATTTACCACCACGCTGATGATGGTGGGTGTCCTCAGTTTTCCCGTTGAAAGAGCATATCTAGGGGCAAAGGTAGCAATCGTCAGAAACCTGATTAGCTTATTTGTTGCACTCATTATTGCGGTGATAACGGGTATTTTCTTCGGAGAGGTGTTCTCATGAAGAGGGGCGGTATTTTCCGTGTTGTGATAATTCTGCTGTTTATCGTTTTTGTCGCCGTTTCCTGGATAGCCGATTTTGCTCCGGGGAAGGAGATAAGCGGGAACCTGGCTTCATTCGGCCTGGAAATGCTGAAGATATTACCATGTGTGTTTATCCTTATCGGGTTGTTCGAAGTCTGGGTCAGGACAGAGACCGTGGAAAAGCACCTCGGTGAAGGTTCGGGTGTAAAAGGGTACCTGTGGGGAGTATTGCTTGCCGGCACCACTATCGGCGGACTGTACATAGCTTTCCCTATTGCTTATTCTCTCTACAGTAAAGGCGCCAAACTCGGGGTGATATTCACTTACATCGGCGCATCGGCACTCTGTCGTATCCCCATGGCTATATTCGAGGCTTCCTTCCTGGGAATAAAATTCACTCTTATCCGACTACTCGTCTCGCTGCCGCTGGTGATAGTTACCTCGATGCTGTTGGGGAATTATCTGGCAAAGAGAGGATACAAGATGACGGAGGGGAGATAGTGGATTACAGGTAAAGTCTGAAACCTTCCGCCGAGGCATTGTAGCCAATCGATTTATAGAACTCGTGGGATTCCTTGCGTGATTTATCACTCATCAATTGCACTTTATAGCACCCTGCCTCTTCAGCTCTTTTCTTACAGTATTCCATCATCAGTTTGCCGATTCCCTTACGGCGGTATTTCTCATCTACAACCACATTTTCCACCGCAGCCCAGGGCAGGGCTTTGTGCGACAGGTTGGGCACAATCATCAGCATTGTGGTACCGATTACCTCACCGTCTTCTTCAGCTACTATAGGCTTGCAGCCCGGTAACGCTTTAATCTCATTAAAAACCCGCAGGTAGTTGTCCTGGGATGTATCCCGGTGCTTTTCGGCATCAGAAGAGCTTATTGCAAGCTGTTCGTCGTACAGCTCGAGAATGCGAGGGATGTCATCGGCGGTTGCCGGTCTGATAGAAGCCATAATATATCCGTCACAGAAGCGATTTACAGGATAGAAGACTTCTTGATTGTCTCTTCCCGGGCCTTGCCTACGGAGATAATGTTTACCGGGCAGCCGACAATATCTTCCAGTCTGCTAATATACTGCCGGGCATTAAGAGGCAGATCATCGAATGTCTTGCAGCGGGTGGTTGGTGCCTGCCAGCCGGGCATTTCTTCGTAGATAGGCTCACACCTTTCAAGGACCGCAATGCTTCCGGGGAAATTCTTTATAATCCCGCCATCCAGTTTGTAGGCGGTGCATATTTTAATAACGGGCAGAGTATCAAGGACGTCAAGGTTCGTTATCGCTATACCGGTGAAACCGTTGATACGGGCGCTGAACTGTGCTACCACGCCATCGAACCAGCCGCAGTTACGGGCCCGCCCGCTGACGGTACCGTACTCTTCCCCGATTTTCCTTATCAGTTCGCCGGTCTCGTCCTGGAGGTCCGTGGGCATCGGACCGGCTCCCACACGGGTGATATAGGCTTTGAAAACACCGAGAACGGCATCTATTTTAGTGGGGCCTATACCGGAGCCGACACTGCTGCCTCCTCCTGTGGGTGATGAAGAGGTAGCGTAAGGATAGGTACCGAAATCGGGGTCGAGGAAAGTCCCCTGTGCTCCCTCGAGTAATACATGTTTTCCCTGCCTTATGGCATCGTCTATTATTGCCGTCGTTTCGCGTATATGGGGAGCCATACGCTCTCCGTATTCGCAGTACTGGTCGAACACTTCATCAAGCGAAAGGGCTTTTCCGTTATAGACTTTCGTGATGATAGCATTCTTGCTTTCAAGTATATCTGCCAGCCGTTCTCTGAAAACGGTTTTATCGAGAAGGTCACCGGCTCTTATACCCAGACGGGCTGTTTTATCCGAGAAAGCGGGGCCGATTCCCTTGCGGGTGGTGCCGATTGCCTTGTTGCCCCTCGCTTCTTCCTCATAACCTTCTATTAAAAGGTGGTAGGGCATAATCAGGTTGGCACGGTCGCTGATAACCAGGTTCTCCGTGCTGACATCACGCTCGTTAAGCGAGTCTATTTCTTCCAGAAGAATCTTCGGATTGATAACAGCTCCGTTACCGATGATACAGACAGAATCGGGGTAAAAAATGCCGGAAGGGACCAGTCTCAGGGCGAATTTACCGAGCGGGTTTACTATCGTATGTCCGGCGTTATCTCCGCCGTTGAAGCGTACTATCAGGTCCGATTGCTCGGCGAGTAAATCGACAATCTTTCCCTTTCCTTCATCTCCCCATTGGGCCCCTATCGCAGCAATAACTGGCATTGTTTACCTCCAAACGCTTATTATACTCAAGGTGAAATCAATAGACAAGCCCTTATTTTTCGGGCATATTTCTTGTCTGCTGCCAGACGAAGATTATTCTCTGGAGAACCGTGACAGCACTGAAAACGACTATTATTACCAGTGAAATGGTGAGGGCATAGCTTAACCCGCTTAAAATCAGTCCGAGTGAAAGGACTATTACTCTCTCGGGCCGGGTAAATGTACCCACCTCGCACTTCAGGCTGAGTGCTTCAGCACGAGCCCTGATGTAACTGACCATCAGCGAGCCGATAATTGCGAGACCTATCAGGATAACTCCCGTGAGCGAGTGTCCGGCTGCGTAGATATAGAGGATTGCCAGGAGTACGACTGCCTCGGAGAGGCGGTCGAGCGTGGAATCCAGGATACCTCCGAAGCTGGTAGTCCTGTCCGTACTACGGGCTAAAGCACCGTCCAGCATGTCGAAAAAGCCGGCAACAAGTACCACGAAACCGGAAACGAAAACATTGCCGGTGAAGATCAGCGCAGCGGCACCGAGACTCAATATAAACCCGGTCCAGGTCAATGCATTGGGAGAAATGTGCGTCTTTGCCAGCAGTCTCACTACCGACCCGGTAAGATAACCTGCTAGGGTTTTCCTGATACTTGATTGTTCGGTATTTCCCCGGTTTTCATCTGGCGTCATATTTCTTCTTCCCGCACAGTCTCATATTTCAATATTAAATCGATATCAGGGTAAAGGATACTAT
>CAZIYN010000046.1:0-10772 GCA_964543495.1 uncultured Dehalococcoidales bacterium
CTCCAGACCGATGCCGGGACCCTCGGGCGGGTAGAAATAGCCGTCTTTAAAAATCATCGGATTATTAATGAGGTCGACATCGTTAGGTTTGGTGGTATCGAAGGTATTATACATCAGCACCGGGAAGAAATTAGCCTGTGCCTGCTTACCGTACTCGGCATCCGTACAGAGCCAGTGTGCCTGAGCTGCCGCTTCCCACGGTCCGTTCATTGCACCGCAATATATTCCGCGATTGGACGCTTTAGCAATAGCTCCCCACTTTATTCCCATAGAGATTCCACCGGCTGCTGCCAGCTTTGTGCCTACTATATCTGCGGCTCTTTTTTTTATAACCTCGGTAAGACCGGGAATGTCCACACTGGACTCATGGGAGCATACGGGAATTCTGATATTATTACGAAGCTCGGCTAGACCGTCTATATCCCACCACGCAACGGGCTGCTCGAACTTGTAAAGGTTGTATTCTTCTACCGCCCGTCCGAAAATTAATGCCGTATAGTAATCGTAACTGGCGTTGGCATCGAAAGCTATTTCGACATCGTCGGGTACGGACTGCCTGAGATATTTCGTATTGGCTATATCGGCATAGACGTTGTGAGCGCCTCCCCGAAAACCCACGTTCTTCAAGCCCAGGCTGGTAACACCTGCGTCAACCGCTCTTTGCGCCTCTGCTTTTATCCTGGCTTCGCTCTCCGGCGAATCTTCACCGTGAATGAAGAAATCAAAGCGGAGTTTTTCATTAATTCTACCGCCAAGTAGCTGGTAGAGCGGCTGTTTATATGCTTTTCCCGCCAGGTCCCAGAGAGCGAAGTCTATGGTGCACACAGCGGCTGGATAGGACATACCCCAGATTGAGCGTATCCCCATACCGACCCTGGACATGATAGAGCCAATATCCAGCGGATTAGCACCTATGAGGAACGGTTCCCAGGATTTCACCATCACGATAACACCGTCCTGGTTCACACCACCGGCATCAGCTATACCCGTGATACCTTCATCGGTGTGTATCTTCACCAGTACCACATTCGAGGTACTGCCTTCTCCGCGCATGGGACTGGGCACGCTGAGTGGTATGCACTCAACTTTGGTAATTTTCATAGTACATTCTCCTTGATATCTCTACTTATATTGATAGTATCTGTCCGGTCATGCCGCTCGAAACATCCGAGGCGAGGAAAGCGACCAGATTGGCAATATCCTGGGTAGAAGTAAGGCGGCGCAGGGGCATACGGGCCGCCATCTGGTCTCTCTGCTCCTGGGGCATCGATGCATGAGTGCCGAAATTGGTCAGTACCATGGAAGGCTGCAGACAGTTCACATTAATACCGGAAGGACCTGCTTCCAGAGCTAGGCATTTCGTGAAGGATATAATCGCCGCTTTCGCTCCTGCATAGGAACTGGAACCGGGCATACCTGTCAGGGCAATCCCGGTTGAAAAATTCACTATTTTCCCGTATTTTCGTTCCATCATACCGGGAAGTACTGCTCTGGTGCAGTACATCGACCCGAAGAAATTGATGTCTATGTCCCTGCGCCATTTAGCCTCATCCGCCTGCATAAAGGGACCTGCGCCTGACGTTCCACCGGCTGTATTGACAAGGATGTCTATTTTACCGAGTTCATCGACGGCTTTTTTCACCATACCTTCGATTTCATTACGATTGGATACGTCGGTTTTAACCGCTATTGCTTTACGTCCAAAGGCTTTCGCTTCTTCGGCGGTCTTTTCAGCTCCTTCGAGGTCGACATCACTCGATACGATATCGCAACCCTCTTTCGCCATAGTTATCGCAATGGCTTTACCCATTCCAATCTGGCTGCCGGTGCCTGTAACCAGCGCTACCTTGTCTTTAAGTCCGTAGTCCATAATATCCTCCTCTAAAAAGTATCAGGGAAATGTACAAAATACCGTTAGCGGTTGTCTGTAAAAGGCATTCTCCACCACTATAGACATATTTGTCAATATTGACTAATAGCAGTCGCTGTGTTGTATACTGAAACTACAGTGGACGAAATTCAGAATGAAAAACTCCTCAGGGAAAAAGAAGACTACAGGGTATTTTCAAGGAACGGAAGCAAAGACTACTGGGCGTATTCTATTTGTGGCGGGTGCTACGGCGTTTGCGGTGCTAGGGTAAGAGTAGTCGACGGCTCACCCGTAGCTATCGAAAGTGTTCCCGAAAGCGACCTCGGTGGCAGGGGCGGTATGTGTGGTAAAGGTGTCGCTACGGTTATAGACTATCACGACCCCAACCGGGTTAATTATCCCGTGAAAAGGACTAACCCGAAAAAGGGTATCGGGGAAGACCCGGAGTGGGAAAGAATAACCTGGGATGAAGCCCTGGATACGATATCCGAGAAACTGATAAAGATAAGGGAGACCGACCCGAGGCAGCTTGTCTGGGGATTTACTCCCAGTCCTGGTACAACTTTTAAAGCTACATTGCTGGCGGGAGGATTTTTTGTTTCATTCGGCACCCTGAACCGGGCTGCCGGTGGAGTAGGTACATCCTGCGGTGCCGTCGCCCATCATATCGGGGCTCTCGTGCACGGTGCCTGGGATATTCTACCTGATTATCAGTACTGTAATTTCGTTCTCCGCTGCGGAGGTAATGAAGGTGTAGCCGGCGGACGCATGCTTAGCACGGCGATTCGCCTGGGAGCGGAAGCCCGTGACCGGGGGATGAAGACTGTTGTGATGGACCCCGTGGGATATGTTTCTGGAAGTAAGGCTACCGAATGGATACCCATATTACCGGGTACCGACCTTGCCGTATTCCTGGCGATAGCCAACCTGATTGTGAACGAAATCGGTGTTTATGACGTGGAATACCTCAGGCAGAAAACAAACGGGCCTTACTTGACGGGAACCGATAGGAAGTTCGTCAGGGACAAAGAAACGGGAAAACCTCTGATGTGGGACGAGAAAGACGGCAAAGCCAAGACCTATGATGACCCGACTCTAGCTCATCCCGCGCTGGAAGGCGAATATACCGTTAACGGAGTAAAAAGCAGGCCCTCCTTCGAACTGCTTAAGGAGCACCTGATACAGTATGAACCAGGCTGGGCATCCGAAATCAGTACCGTGCCTGAAGAAAAAATCAGGAGTCTCGCACAGGAACTGGTAGATGAAGCCAGGATTGGCAGCACTATAGAGATTAACGGGCAGGAAGTGCCTTACAGGCCTGCATGTGTTGTCGGATATAAAGGTGTGAATACCCACACAAATGGTTTTCATCAGTACGGAGCTTTAACGCTGATTAATTCACTTCTGGGCAACCAGGATGTCTGCGGCGGGATACTCGGCTCGGGAACGGTTAGAGGTTTCGGGCATCCGGATACGGGACGTCCCAGTTTCCAGCCTTATCCCAGTACCGACGGCATGCTCACACCGGGGGTCTGGTTCTCGAAAGCACCATGGCCGCCGCCGGAGGTATCGGGTCCGGGGCTATTGAATTTCACCGATATTTTCCCTCATGCGGGGAGAAATCCATATCCGTACTGCGATGACTGGGATGAGATATGGACGAATGTGGGCAGACCTTACGAACCACAGGCGCTAGCTCTATATGGAGCCAATACGGTAATGAGCGCGGGAAATCCGAAACCTGCCGAGGACTTTTTAAAGCGAGTCCCCTTCATCTTTTCGATTAACACCGTTCATAATGAAACAACGGAAGGATTTGCCGATATCGTGCTGCCCGAATGTCATTTCCTGGAGAACCTCGACCCCAGTTCGTCACAGGGGTTCTTTTTCAATTACCCGATTGGGATGAGCGACTGGAACTTCCACGTCGGAATGCCGGTAACTCCGCCTAAATATGAAAGGCGGTGTACTCTGGATATACTCTTCGACCTCGCCGACAGGGTAGGGATTAGAGATGATTATAATATGTTCCTGGAGAACTGGTTCTCTACCAAGCGTATGAAGTGGGAGCAGGCGGAAAACGAACCGACTACATTTGACATAATAAGACCGGAAGAAAGAATCGGCAGCTACGAATTTACAGATAGAGTCCTGAAATTCTATTTCGGTGCAGAATACGGGCTCGAATGGTTCATGGAAAACGGGATGATGAGCTGGGAAAAGAAACCTGAAGAATGCTACTGGAGATACCACGTAGATGCCCGTATTCCCGTCTATTACGAAATACACGAGCACGACCGTGAACCAGTGAAGGAAAGAGCGGAAAAAATAGGAATCCATATGGACTGGGACCAGTATACCGCTCTATTAAGCTATTTCCCGGCAGCCCTGTATACAGACGTGCCGCCGGACTCCGAGTACGACCTGGTAGGTGTTTCCACGCGAGATGTTCTCCATACCCAGCGTTTTATGGCTGAAAATCCGTGGGTAGACGAATTCAGCCAGTCCAATCCATACACGTACAACATCGTGATGCACCAGGAAACCGCGCAGGAAAAGGGCATAAAGGACGGAGATACGGTCTGTCTGGAGAATTTCAAAGGAGATAAGGTTACCGGCAGGGTAAAACTGTCCAAGTTCATCCACAAGAAGGCTGTTTCGCTTATCGGAATGGGTGGATGGGCTAAAGGACGTCCGGTTGCAAAGGGAAAGGGTGTTAACTTCAACGTCCTGCTCCCTGCCGACCAGAAGCATATAGACCCGCTTTGCGGAGCATTCGAGATTACTGTAAAGCTTAAGGCGTATAAAGTGGAGGATGCGGAATGAGATACGGGATGGTAATCGACCTTAATAAGTGCGTCGGATGCTACGGCTGTGTAATCAAGTGCAAGCAGGAGCATTTCCTGCCTCCGGGCATCAGCTTCGCCAAACTGCGGATTTCAGAGACAGGTACCTATCCGGAGATAATCAAGCACGTATATCCGGTATTATGCAATCACTGCAAAGAACCGGCCTGCCTGGAAGCCTGCCCGACAGAGGCAACGATAAAACGTGAAGACGGTATTGTATATATCGATCAGGAGAAATGCATCGGCTGTAACTACTGTGTAACCGCCTGTCCGTATGAAATCAGGACCTTATATACCGACAGGAAAGAATATTTCCCTGGTCAGGGACAGACGGACTACGAAGCAGCAGGAGAGAAACTTTATCCACTGAAAAACGATGTTGTTCTGAAATGTGATTTCTGCGCCGATAGAGTGGATGATGGCGTAAAGAAGGGGCTCAAACCGGGTGTGGACAGGGATGCCACACCTGCCTGCGTAAATATCTGCCCGGCAAAAGCAAGGTACTTTGGCGACCTCGACGACCCTGAGAGTGAAGTGTCGAAACTGATTAAGGAAAAGAACGGCGTCCAGCTGCATCCGGGATACGGGACAGACCCGTCTGTGTATTATATATACGAAAGAGCAATACCGGAAGAGGATTTCCTTACTCGTTCTTCCTATCCCACCTCATCACGGTATTCCTTACCTCTCTTCCTGATGACTGCAAAACGGGTGAAAGAAGATATAGAGGAAAAAGGAAAAGCAGAAGCCTGATAGTGTCAGGCATTCTGTTCGGCAAATTCCCGCCATACCTTAACCACAGTGCCTTCGAAATCGCAGGATTCACCGGCTTCAAGCTGGCTTGCTGCACGAAAAACTACTTCGCGGAGTTCCTCTACGTCACGTCTCAGACCGGTAATATGTTCATCTGTATATTTATCCACGCTTTTTACATCATACTGCCTGCGGGCTTCGGCATCTTCAACCGTCAACTCGAGTAGCTCCTGTCCGGCCCCGAGCATCTGGGCGGATGACATTACGGCAGCTATCTGCAGTGAGCGTGCCAGAGGAGCCCAGCCACCGTTTATCTCTCCGATTATATCTTTGGCTGAAGCGTGGACATTATCGAAAACAACTTCGTACTGGCTTTCACCGGAGACTGTATCCAGGTGTGTTTTACTGATACCCGGAGATGAGGAATCTAAAAGGAACAGGGTAATACTTTCTTCAGGATTGCCCGTATCTGAAGTAATCGCCGGGACTAGGTACTTACCGGAAATACCCGCGTGCTGGACGAACTGCTTCGAGCCTTCGAGGATATAATCATCACCTGATTTAATCGTCTTTATCGTTACTAACCCCAGACTGGAGGCG
Organism: uncultured Dehalococcoidales bacterium; assembly: GCA_964543495.1. Taxonomy (GTDB): domain Bacteria; phylum Chloroflexota; class Dehalococcoidia; order Dehalococcoidales; family UBA2162; genus CAYVOV01. The sequence continues at coordinate 6,073 of CAZIYN010000046.1, forward strand.
ATATCCGTACTGCCCAGTTCCGGTTCATCAATGATAAGAGCGATTATTTCGTTTCCGGCGGCAATCTTCGAAAGGACGGATGTTTTTTGCGCGTCATTTCCTGCCTTCAGAATCGTCATCCCGCCGAGGACTACCGTAGATGTGTAAGGGCTCGGGAACATAGCCCTGCCGAATTCCTCATAGATAATCGAAAGGTCGACCAGGTTCATTTCGGCGCCGCCGTATTCTTCCGGATAGACGAGTCCCAGCCAGCCGAGGTCGGCTATCTTTTTCCAGAGGTCGGGAGAGTATCCCAGACCGCTGTTCTCTATAACTTTGAGCACGCTGTCCGTACATTCTTTTTCAAGGAAATCGCGGGCAGCAGCTCTCAGCATTTCCTGTTCTTCGGTATAATTAACTGTCATATTCGTTGTCCTGTCTATATAAGTTAAACTATCCTTTTCTTATCTTTTCAGCTTCTTTCTCTATCGCAGTCTTATCGTTCCCGCCAGGAAAAACGAATACCTGGAAGAAGTTCAGCAGAACGAAGAATCCCCAGATGCACAAGGGCCATAGAAACCAGGGATAACCTCCGAAATCGGTTAGAGCCCATACTATTATAAGTACGGCGTTAACTGCCGCCCATGAACCCAGGTGGCTATAGAAACCTTTCTTCTCTTTAACCCTTTTTCTGGCAAGCTCATAAATTTCCTCTTCCGACATCTGCTTTTCCATATCTTGCCTCCACGGTATGTTATTCGGTAATTAAAAAGACTGAATATGATGTTAACTGGATATGGATATAGTATTTATACCAGAAATTGAGCTATAAATTCCAGTGTGAAAACGGAAAATGGGACTATGCCATCCTTTTGTACATCGGTGAAGAGGCTCTGAGTTCGGAAACGATTTCAGGCAGTACTTCAGAGACACGTTGGATATCTTCCTCGGTGGTCCATTTACCCATTGTGAACCTGACTGAACCGTGGGCAAGCTCCGGAGGAAGACCGATTGCCAGGAGGACGTGGGAAGGTTCGGTACTGGAGGCGCTGCAGGCGGAACCGGTCGAGGCGCAGATGCCTTCGGAATCTAGGTCCAGTATCAGAGATTCGCCTTCCACGTAGTTGATGCTGAAATTCGTGTTGTTCGGCAGCCTCATTTCGGGATGGCCGTTTAACTGTATATCGTCTATCCGGTTGAGGAGGTTATCTACAAGGAGTTTGCGCAGACCTGTTATCCTGGTTGCTTCTTCTTCAATCTCAAGACCGGTAAGTTCGGCGGCTTTTCCGAAACCGACGATTCCGGCGACGTTTTCTGTGCTTGCCCTTCGTCTCTGTTCCTGTTCGCCTCCGTGGATGAAAGACGTAACTTTTGTGCCTTTTCTGAGATAAAGAGCTCCAACTCCTTTGGGACCGTAAAGTTTATGAGCCGACATAGCCATCATGTCCGCGTTGAGTTCATTTACTCTAGAAGGAATGTGTCCCAGTGTCTGAACGGCGTCCGTGTGAAAATAGACTCCGTCTTCTCTGGCTAGGGTACCGATTTCACTTATCGGTTGGATCGTACCGATTTCATTGTTAGCGTGCATAATAGTTATGAGAATCGTTTTTGGGGTTATAGCTTTCCTGACATCGTCGGGGTCTACCATTCCTTTGTCATCCACCGGCAGGAAGGTTACCTCATAACCCTGTCTTTCAAGAAATTCGCAGGTCTCGAGGACGGCATGGTGTTCGATTTTACAGGTAATAATATGATTACCCTTGTCTTTGTTAGCGAGGGCTGCTCCTATGATGGCATGGTTATCGGCTTCCGTACCGCCACCGGTGAATATAACCTCATCTTCACTGGCGCCGATGAGGTCTGCGACATTTGTCCTTGCCTGGTCTAGAGCTGATTTTGCTTCTTTTCCATATGAATACAGGCTGGACGGATTGCCGAAATAATCGGTGTAATAGGGCTGCATCGCCCGGAGCACTTCGGGGTGCACAGGAGTTGTCGCTGCATAATCAAGATAAATACGCTTCATAATTAGATGCGAAACAGCCGGATAGAATGAATATAGCTTTCCCGATTACTGTAAATACAAAGAATTAAAACCGGAATAATCAAACGGGTATTTCGGGTAACTCGTCAACTTTTTCGGCGCACTGGTCGAGGAATATCCGGAGTTCCAGGCGTTTTATATCACCGGTTGCGAAGATTTCTTCCAGTTCATTAAGCTCTTCTTCCTGGACCCTTAACAATGAATTGCTTACGTTACTCTTCCTGTTCTCTTCCAACTCGTTGCGCTTGCTTATAATTAGCTCTATCAGTTCGGATTCAGTCATACTCATAATGAACTTCCTTACACAAAATTTATCATGTGCCTGGCGCTATTGTCAATTTCATTTACATAAAGCAGTCATATAAAAGTTAATAAATCAGGTCTGGTCAACGGCCGAATAATTCTTTTCTTTTCTGCCGGCAAGATAGTCTTCCACGAGCACTTCTCCAAGCTTGTCGGGGGTTGTGAAAAAGACTCTTCCCAGGTTCTTTTTCGCCAGTGTAGAGGCAAGCCCCTTACACTCAGGGCTATCATCGAGCATGATAATATTCAGTCCGATGTTTTCAGCGCGGTAACGCGAAGCCTCTTCGATTAAGCCGGTAGCTGCTTTTTCAAAAGAAATATGGGTGCCGTCTTCGTTATTCGGTTCGGTATCGGTAATCAGGTAAGCCTGCTTGTCACCGTATTCATGCCTGGTCATCCGCCTGAATGAGGCGAGAGCGTTCTTGATATCGGTATCACCGCCACTGATGACTTCGTTAACGATTTCCCACGGATTTATCTGTCTGACTTTATCGGAGAAAGTGTATACTTTTAGTGAATTTTCGGGTTCTCTCATTATTAGTCTGGAGAGGGCTAGAGCCGTTTCCATTGCCGCTTCAAGCTTACCTGAATCCCTCATGGAGCCGCTCTCGTCGATAAGTATTGCGGCGCATAATCTGGTCTCATGGATTTCCTCATTTACTTCGAAGTCTTCAGAAGCGAGCTTGAGTTCGCCGCACCTGTTGAGGGTATTGAAAAGCGTTTTTATTATATCTACGGAAGCGTAGTCATCGCCTGCTTCATAGCGCCGTGTATGAATAGATAATTCGGTACCGACATCTTCTTTTTCAATGGAATGAGAACCCGTATCTTTCCTTTTCAGGCTGTCAAGGATTCTTCTCAGGGCATCATCGGCGAGTCTCCTGACACCTTTGGAAGTGACGATTACTTTACCACCCTGGATTTCAATCAGTCCGCTGCTTTCATATTCCTCGAGAGCTCGTCTCACATCTTCTTCTGTAATTGGTTCCGTGCGCGGGATACCACGGGCGTTTGAAAGGTCCTCTTCGGTGTCGGTCTCGAACTGCCCGAAGACATCGTCATCCCTTTCTTCTTCCTCCTCAATACCCTCGGACTCCAGTTCCAGCCTCTGCTCCATCTGTTTCACAGCTTCTTCGTGCATAGCGCTGTCGGGGTCTTCTTGGGCTTTCTTAAGCAGGTCGGGAATATAACGGTCTTCATCGTAGGCAAGCTCTTCGAGAAGGTCGTTTTCCTGACTTTCTTCTTTTATGGTACAGCGGGTGCAGATTTCAAAGCAGAATTCATTCATACATACTCGCTGGCATAGAACATCTGGCTTAACTGAGAGTCGCTGAGAGTTTTAGCGTGCACGCAGATGTTCCCTAACGTTTCTACGGCAGAATAATTCAATTCACCTGTTGTATCTTCATCGGTACTTTCATATAGCTTGATATCGTATTCGGTAGCGGTAGCCGGGTCAGTCCTGTCTTTGCCCATGTTTCTCATTCGCCGGATAATTTCGTTAACTTCCGGATATTCGGTGAGAACGATATCGGCAATTTTACCTGATGAAAAGTCTATTCCGCTGGTAAGCATCGCCCGGAGTTCGGTACCCACCTTCTGCCGGTCCCATTCCCCTATAAAAGAAGGGTCTTTATAGATGTTTTCAAAGACGTTCCAGAGGAAGTCCTCCGAAAGCTTATTAATAAGAACGAATGTCTTTCTCGGCTCATCGAAATCTATGAGGTCGGCTCTCAGGCCTACTCTTCCCCTGAGCGCAAGCCTGACTCCGCTATATGCGTGATTCAGGTTGGATACCTGTTTATTCTCGATTTCCGTGCTGGCATAAGTATGGTCGAGTGCCTTTATACTGGCCCTGATGCTGGGACGTTTCTCCACATACTGGCAGATACGGCTGTGCCTGACAGCTTTATTGACTATATCTATAATCCACCAGGGAGCCACGACTTTTCGGGCGATATCATCAAGGGTAAAATACTGCGGAGTAGCGTATTCCGGGCGAGCTGTTTCCAGCCCTGTCTCACGGAACTTCTCCGTTAGCATTATCTTTTTCTCCACATCCTCTTCCGGCATATCCATATAGATAAGCTCGAGCCTGTCAAGCAGGGGCCTCGGGATATCGTTTACGTGGGAGAAGCCCATCGGATTTCCGGTGGCTACGAATATTATATCGAGCGGGTGCTGCCAGTTGTATTCTTCGAGCACGGCCATTTTTTCTTCTAGGACAGGATGAAACAGCACCTGGATTTTAGTCCTTATTGCCGGCATCTCGTCAACGAAGAGTATTCCCCTGTTGGCGCGGAATACGCCCGTACCTGTTAATACCTGTGGGTCGGAGAGGCTTCTGCCCTGGACTATGGACTGGATATCTTTC
>CAZIYN010000047.1:0-10764 GCA_964543495.1 uncultured Dehalococcoidales bacterium
ATGCAGGACCAGGATGATAAAGCAGTAATCGGCTATGGAGCTCTCGAGGCCTGTTTCAGCGGTGTCCGCCACCACCGTCACCAGGTTTTCCGGAGGATTTTTCTCCCTGAGGCGCCGGATTATCTTCTCCGAGATATCCACGGCATATACGGTGCCGCCTTTTCCCAGTTTTTCCGCGAGTGGGATAGCCAGGGCGCCGCCGCCGCAGCCGAGGTCGATACAGGTCATTCCTCCGTCAACACCTGATCCTTTAATGAGGTCGTCCAACCTGAGCCATTTCCCGCGGCTGGCCGTATCTATATGACTCAGGCTTTCGGCGTCGTGATGATTGTGGGGATTTTCCGTCATTGCGTTCCTTCAAAGGAAGACTGCCCTGTTCCGGACATTATAGCACAGGCTAAATAAGGAATATCAGAGCTCATATTTTATGTAAAACTGTATTTACTATCCTTTTACGTATTATTTCTATTTATCCTCTCCCCCTTATTTTTATCTATTCCCACCCGCCGCCCTTAAGGAAAATTAAGAGGGGCTCAGCCCCTCTTAAAAACACCCTATTTAATCGTCATTCCGGCGAAGGCCGGAATCCAGAAAATCGTCTTAACCAAAGATTCCTGGATTTCAGATCAAGTCTGGAATGACAAAAATAAGGAAAAGTATGGAGGTATTGAATCCATTTTTAAAGTTACCCCTTGCCTTTTCAAGGAGAGGCTTCGTCGTGAGCTCAGCCGAACGGGGGTGCTTCGTAACCGGGGATGAGGATAGTAAAGTATACTAGTTTAAAGCCATTGAGAACCACTCAAAAGTAAAGAGATAATAAAATACGCTCAAAAATAAGCTAATTCGCAAAAATACGCCCTTATACTCGTTAAAAGGTATAATACCACTCCGGAAACTTTATAAAGGGCTAATTTTGGCTCTCAGAGAGTCGTTTTTCAGCTTAATAAATATATTACGCCGGTCCGACGAAAAATCCTGCAAAATGAAAAAAGAGCGGCCAACCGACCGCTCTTTTTTGTATCATCCGGTTATCCGGAAAAATCCGGGATTTTTAACCAGGTCCGGTTGGTTATCTGCCTTTCCAGACAGGTGGTCTCTTTTCGCCGAAAGCCGCCGTCCCTTCCTTGGCGTCTTCGCTTGCCTGGGCGTTGGGGCCGAATCTTGCCGGCAGAGCTTCCGGTAATGTCATATCTATATTTTTCCTGACGGTCTCCTTAATCTGCTGAAGGGCCAGCGGAGCGCCTTCAATAATCGTCTGTGCCATTTTCATGGCGGCGTCTATCAGCTCCGCATCCGGGACTACTTTGTTGACCAGTCCCATCCGGAGGCAGTCCTGGGCCGGATAGAGGTCGGCGGTAAGCAGCATCTCCAGCGCGTAACCCATCGGGATAAGCCGGGGCAGTCTTGCCATTCCGCCACCGCCCGGGACGATGCCGCGCTTGGCTTCGGAAAGACCCATCCGGGCGCTTTCAGCGGCAATCCTGATATCGCAGGCGAGGGCCGTTTCAAGTCCGCCGCCTACGGCAACGCCGTTGATAGCGGCGATAATCGGCTTCCAGATATCGATGTTACCCGCCATAAGGCTGGGTACCGGCTGTCCGCCTCCTTCTGGACCTCTTCCGCCTGCCAGGGCAGCTGCCATCTCTTTCAGGTCCATTCCCGCTGAGAAAGCCTTGTCACCGGCTCCGGTCAGGATAAGAATCCAGGCATCGCCGTCTTCTTTGAAATCGACCAGGGCTTCTCCCATTTCCCGTCTCATTGCCGCGTTCATGGCGTTCCTCGCCTCCGGGCGATTCATAGTCAAAACAGCAATATGGTCTTTCTTTTCGTAAATAGTTGCTTCACCCATTTAATCCTCCTTATGCTTTCCTTTTTATTAACGCTGTATAATGATAAACCCTGCTTACGCAGATGTCCAGTCTAATTTTTCACTTATCAGTTCCAGGAGTCCCGTGAGCCCCCATTTTTTACGCGCCGAAATCAATACCGTGTCCTCCTGCGCCGGGGGCGACTGCCCGGAAATGTATTCGATTGCTTCCTCCTCTTTCCAAGTCCTCGAGCTATCTAGAATGAGGTCGATTTTATTGAGAGCGGTAATCCTCGGCTTTTCCGTGAGGTCGAGGTCGGCAAGGATATCTTCCACTGCCTGACACTGCTCGGCAGCGTCAGGCGACGAGAGGTCGACGACGTGTACCAGGAGGCTGGCTTCGGAAAGCTCTTCGAGTGTTGCTCTGAAAGCGGTAACGATTGCCGGAGGCAGCTTCCTGATAAAGCCGACAGTATCCGTCATCAGGACGGTCGTTTTCTTATCCGGCAGGAGAAGCCGCCGCGTTGTGGGGTCCAGGGTAGCGAAGAGCCTGTCGTCGGCAAGCACCTCGGCACGGCTCAGGACGTTCAATAACGTGCTTTTACCCGCATTCGTATACCCCACGAGAGCTACTACCGGAATGCCGCTCCTTTTTCTCCTCTGGCGGTAGAGAAAGCGCTGTTTCCTTACCTGCTCAATTTGCTGCTTCAGGCGGTGTATTTTCTTCTGAATAATTCGCCTGTCCGTCTCCAGCTGCGACTCGCCGGGTCCCCTGGTTCCGATACCTCCGCCGAGTCTTTCCAGGTGGCTCCACTGTCCGGCAAGGCGCGGCGACAGATACTGGTGCTGGGCAAGCTCAACCTGGAGCTGCCCTTCACGCGTATTGGCACGCCTGGCGAAGATGTCCAGAATCAGGGCAACGCGGTCGAGTACTTTCACCCCGAGGGCATCCTCGAGGTTGCGCTGCTGGAGGGGCGAAAGTTCGCCATCGAATATAACCACGTTATACCCGGCGGAGTTTTTCAGCGCCTGCAGTTCCTGCAGTTTTCCTTCGCCTATGTAGTGCGTCTTTTTAGGGACCGGCAGTCTCTGGATAAGTTCGCCGACAACCTCGGCGCCGGCTGAAACGGCCAGCCGGGCAAGCTCTCTCAGCGAGTCCTCCGCTGAAACCTGCCCGCCAGATTTACGGATGTCCAGCCCTACCAGGTACGCCCTTTCGATATTCTCCTGTATGGTACTTACCGTCCGGCTGATACTTCCCTCCCCATTTACAGGTATTATGTAAACTTATTCCTTCGCCCTGAACCGATTCCTGTGGTCACGCCACCCTGCAAGGAGCGACAGGCCTTTTACCAGTGCCGCGTCAGGTACGGTAAGAGACACTCTCACGTAGCTTTCACCGTTGCTGCCGTAGCCTGTGCCGGGAGTAACCACCACTCCCACCTGTTCGAGCAAATCGGTTGCAAACTCCACGGAAGTATAACCCGAAGGCACCTTCACCCAGATATAAAGCGTTGCTCTAGGACTCCTGGCTTCGATGCCGATGCTCTGCAGCATTTCAATTATCAGGTCGCGCCGTCGCTGGTAAACGGCATTGTGCTCCGGTATGCAGTCCTGGGGTCCGTTCAGGGCTTCTATAGCGGCATATTGTATCGCCTGCGGGATGCCGGAATCGATGTTCGATTTAAGTGTTTTCAGGGCGCCGACCATTTCCGCATTCCCCACCAGCATGGCTATCCGCCATCCGGTCATATTAAAGGTCTTTGAAAGCGAATGAAATTCCACTCCGACATCTTTCGCTCCCTCCGCCTGGAGGAAACTGACCGGTTTATAATCGTCGAACGCCACCTCGGTGTAAGGATTATCATGACAGACGACTATATCATTCTTCCTCGCTAACTCGACCGTTTTATTGAAGAAATCAAGGTCGGCGACTGCGCCTGTCGGGTTGTTCGGGTAGTTAATCCAGAGCAGCTTTGCCCTGTTTAAAATATCCGCCGGAATACCGCCGTAATCGGGCAGGAAATCGTTTTCTTCATTCAAAGGCAGATAAAAGGATTCACCTCCGGCAAGCGAGGTGCCTATGGAGTAGACCGGGTAACCCGGGTCAGGCACCAGGGCGATATCTCCGCTATCGATAAAGCAGAAAGCGATATGGGCGATACCCTCTTTTGCACCGATGAGGGGAAGTACCTCGGTTTCGGGGTCGAGTGCGATATCAAACCGTTTTTGATACCAGGAGGCGATTGCCTTACGGAGCTCGGGCATACTGGCGGATTCAGGATAGCGGTGGTTTACCGGGTCCTGAGCTGCCTGACAGAGCTTATCCATTATATGGGCGGGTGTGGGAATATCCGGATCGCCGATGGCAAAACTGACAACCTCTTCACCTTTAGCTTTCTTCTCCGCAATCTTCCTGGTTATCTCCACGAAGAGATACGGCGGCAGGTTTTCTATTCTTTTTGCTAGTTTCATTTTTACACCTCGTCTAAAGGTTAAGGTTATTTAATCAGGCCATTCACCGGAAAATACCGTCTGCGCCGGACCGCTGAGAAATACTTCTCCGGCTCCGTCCCACTCAACCTTTAAAGTACCCCCCGGCATTCCGATATCAACCTCGTCATCGACGGATCCGAGCATGTGAGCAGTCACGGTAATAGCGCAAGAGCCGCTGCCGCTGGCAAGGGTCTCCCCTACCCCTCTTTCCCAGATACGCGCCTCTATCCGCTGCCGGTCCAGTACTCGTGCTACCTCGAAATTCGTCCTTCTGGGGAATATTTTATCTCTTTCTACGTCCTGGCCTATCTGGGATAACGGAAAGTCGGATACAGGTCCGTCGTAAAAGTACACGGCGTGCGGGTTACCCATAGAAACCAGGTTTAACCTGTACTCGGAGCCGTCGATATAGAGCGAATAACTCAGCATATTATTTATGTCAACTATTTTCTCCCTGTTTTCGGTGATTGTCACAGGGATGTCTTTTTCACTGAATTCAGGTGCTCCCATTCCCGTCCGGATATTAACCGTATTATTACCGGTCCGGGTGACCGTGGCTTTTCGTATTCCGGCCATTGTTTCCACGAGTACCTCACCTGCCGATTCCCCGGTGGCTGAATTGTCTATATAGTACCTGACCATGCATCTCAGTCCGTTGCCGCAGGCTTCCGACTCCGAGCCGTCTGCGTTAAAAATCCGCATTTTAAAGTCAGCGGTCTTCGATGGCATAAGCAGCAGCAATCCGTCGGCTCCGATTCCGTAGTGGCGGTCCAGCATGGCGACAGCCGTCTTCGACCAGTCACTGTTAACTTTGCCAGTCTCTACCAGTATATAATCGTTTCCCGCGGCCTGAATCTTGGTGAATTTCATGGTCGTTTTAGTTTCCCTATGAGTTCAGGTGAAAAGATAAGGAATGATACCATATCACCCGTGCGTCAGGCAATTTGAAATGCGTTTTTCGCCAGTTTGACAAATTCATTGATATTGAATTATCCTTATATTGGTTCATAATCAGATTAGCGGATTGGTATAACAAAGAAACCTCACAGACTGGCCCTGCCATGAAACTAAATGCCTCCGGACTGTGGAGGTGAAAAAGGTGAGACAAAGCTAGGTATACTACTGGGCTGGGAAAGAAATCTTGCAGCACTTCGGTTCCTATGGCGGGGCCAGTGCTTTTGTTTTATAGATTTATACGGTAATAATAAAACGGGCTGGAGGGAATAATCCTCCAACCCTTATTTAATTGATGCTGATACCTGATTCCTGGACTCGACGGTTACTCACCGGTGGAGATAAATACCAGTTCGCTGTCACCGCAGTCTATCCGCAGTTCATCTCCGGTTACTCGATAACTCTCCGCCTTCTGGAGGATTTGCAGGAAGTCGTGTTCCTGGTCCATAACCCCCTCGGGGTCCATACAGTACATTTCCGTGGAGCCAACCTGCGAAATAGAGATTTCTCCCCTGCCGGCCTCGTAGCCTCCGAAATAGTGGTTGCATCCTGCTGAACCCTGTACCCGGTCTTCCTGGCTATCGAATGTGGCGGTGACCTTAGAGCCTTCTATAACGTCGTTAAGGCTACTCTTGTCTCCGTATCGTTCCAGTGTCCAGGCAACATCCTCAAGCCCGTCTGATTCCGCAGATGTACAGGCTCCTGTATAAAGCAGTAATATCACCACAGGCATGATTAAAAAACATGCTTTTAGCTTCGGTAGCATTTTACACCTCTCAGTTTAAATACAAGGTAATTACCGGACCGGTTCAGAATATAATATATCACACCGGCATATATTTATGAACGGCAGATTCTTGACAACAAAGGAGCTGGAAGCATATTATTTTGCCATTGCAGAACATATCGGCAAGGAGATAAATGATGAAGATTACAAAGATTGAATGCTATCCTATTTCATTTCCCAGAGTAAGACCGGGAGCGGACACTATTGGTATGCCGGCCGTATTCGTTAAGATTCATACGGATGAGGGCATAATCGGGATGGGTGAGACCGGCCACATAGCTGAAGACTATATAGGCAGTACGCAGGAATCGGTTATGGCGATGGTGGCTAACGTTTTTGCCCCAAGAATCCTCCTGGGAGAAGACCCGTTTAATATTGAAAAAATAGTTACCGCGATGGATGTGGCGACGAAAAATAACAACCAGGCAATCGATGTCGTCGATTCTGCTCTGTATGACATTATGGGAAAGAAACTGGGAGTCCCCGTTTACCAGCTTATCGGCGGGCTTTCGAATCCGAAGATTCCTCTAGGTCTTGTAGTAGCCGGCGGAACGCCGGAAGAACTGGCGAAGAGGGCGGTGGAAGCCCTGAAAACCGGATTTACAAGCGTGAAACTGAAGGTGGGACATATGTCCAGGACGACGGTAGAACAGGACCTGGAGAATATAAAAGCGGTCCGTCATGCAATCGGTGATGATACCAGGCTGGCAATTGATGCCAACGGTGGATGGGACTACTTCGAAGCCCTGAATGCGCTCAAGAAAATGGACAGATACAACCTGTTTATGGCGGAGCAGCCGGTGCCTTGGTGGGATATCGACGGTCTGGCAAACCTGCGCCAGAAGGTCGAGACACCGATCTGCGCCGATGAATCGGCTACTGAGATTAGCCACCTGCTCCAGATAATCGATAAAAAAGCTGCGGACGTTCTCTTCATCAAGCTTGCCAAGGTGGGAGGTATCCTGAAGGCAAAGAAGTGGGTCTCAATTGCAGAGGCAGCAGACTTACCCGTAATGTGCGGCTGTATGGGTGGTTCCGGGTTTGAGGCGGCTCATCAGGGACATTTCCTGGCAGCGAGTCAGTGGATGGGCAGGCTGGAGCAGGAAAATCTGGGACCCATGCTCCTTCACAATACTTATAATACGTCTACACCACCTATCACGGAAGACCTTTCGATAAACGTTCCGAGGTATGAAGGAGGCTATTTCTATCCGCCGGACGGTCCCGGTCTGGGTGTAGACCTGAATGAAGAAGTCCTTAACGGGATTATTACTCCCGGAAAGAGTCCTATCGTAGTGACCGGGTAATCTGTATATAAACGGAATACGAATTTATTCCCCCCTTTACTTAAATGGTGAAGGGGGGATTTATTTACAGGTCTGACTCCGTAAGAACTTTAGGAAATGTTCAGAATAATTTCAGGAAATGTTTAGTATTTTTTTATGGTATTCACTTAAATATTAAGCTTTTATTTCTCATTCCCGGTTTAAGCTTGTATAACAAGGGCTATGCGGAGGCTGTCCGGGATGAAAAATAAGCTAAAATGTTTCCTGCCCTACATTTTACTGACGCTGATTGCTCTTTGCTCGGCGGCAACGCTGAGTGTACTTTCCGGCGCCTCCGCAGAACTTGTCCAGGCCGATGTTGAACAGACTACGGGTATTATCGAACCCTCGGTCGAAAGCAGGCTGGTCGCCCGGCATACGGTAGAATACGTTGAAAAGCCGGTAACAGAAGTGAAATACATCGAGCGTGTTACGAATGTTCCCGTAGAATGCAGGAACTTTTATTCACTCGACGAACTTAAAAACTGGCTGGCACTGAACGTAATTTCGGCAAGTGTATACCTGCAGTCACCCGGTGTAGAGATAGACTGTGACGATTATGCCCTCGAGCTGCAGCGGAGAGCGCTTTCAGACGGTTTTATTATCTCCTTCGAGATAGTGAGTGAGCGTGAATATGATGGACTTTTTAATAAGCCTCTTCCGACAGGTTCATCGCTGCATGCCATCAACCTGGCGGTTATCGATAACGGTATCTATTATATAGAGCCGCAGACCGCCGAAGTAATCTTCGTTGCAAACCTTGATTGATGCGGAGGTTGCTCGTCCATACTTTTTCTCACAGCACATCAAGAAGAAGAGACACTTAAATCGGGTGTCTCTTCTTCTTATATATTTAGACAGCTATTTATCTTATTGGAATAGGTTCTTGACAACAGCATCTTACAGGATTAACATATATCGCTATCTTTTAGAGGTATGTTATGAATTTTCTGTTTGGAATTATTAGCGGGATTGCGACAACCATAGTTCTGTATATAATTCGTTACCTTGTAGGCAGTATTGCTGTCTGGTTTTTAAAGAGGTCTCCTAGAAATATTTCCGGCATGTGGAAAACAGAATTCTGGAAAGGTAATGTATCCATAACAGAAGTCGCTCGTATCAAACAGGTCAGGACTTGGGTATGGGGCACTATAGAAGGGCAAACAGATAGTGGAATAAGAGTTTATAAACTCAGAGGTAACCTGCGGGAAAACATTTTCACGGCCATCTATGAAACAGAAAGCCCAATAATAGCTCACTTTAGAGGAGCCTTTACACTAGTCCTTGCGGTTGATGGGCAGTCTCTGGATGGACAGCTCGCTTTATGGACCGATATAGCCAAAACTCCTCTGACCAGCCAATATATATGGAAGCGAATACCCCGGTATTAAGTGGTAGAAGAAGATATTTCAAGTTCCTTCATATGCTGGATAAATCCTAACCATATCAGTCTCAGTTAGTATTCAACTCAGTTTTTTATAGTCCTGGGTGAAGTATATGTTAATGAAGAGGAATGGTTTGTCCACCTTCTTGAAATCCAGCGGGGCGTGGTAGAGCCCTTCCGGGATGAACACCGTAGTGGAGCTGGTGATGACGTGTTTTTCCATTGCTTTGCCGTCTTCACTCAGTGTCAGTTCCACTTCTCCTCCGAGGTCTTTAAGGTTGCTCGTATCGGTCCCGATAAAGCAGAGAAACTGGTCGAAATCGTGCTTATGGAGTTCTTCGACCATCAGAAAAGGCTGGGTAATCGGCTCCCATATCATCGAAAAATTCTTGTCACCGTAATCTTTATCACTGGTCATAGATATCAGCGGACCCGTAACCTCGTTATGCCTGCCGATTCTTGTATTGACTTCTTTAACGTATTTCCCGGTCTGTTTTTCAGCCATTACTTTATCTCCTTGTCTGTTGGATATGAGTGTTTCGGAGTCCGGTCTAGGCGGGTGACTCCTCGTATTTCTTTGCCAGACCGATTCTCATAAGGGTGTAAGGCCTTTCGACCTTGTTGCAGACTATAGGGCAGTGAGGTGTACCCTTCGGCAACGAAACGGCCGTGGGGACATCGAAGGCATGTTTTTCACCTTCTTTACCGATTTCCATGGTCAGCTCGGCACCCAGATAACTCAGGTTGCTTACATCATGCCCGAAGAATACGTAGACTTCATCGAAGGGATGGGCGTGTGCCCCCTTCCCGGGGTAATACTCACCGGTGCCGTTATGAAGGCCCATCGAGTAATGTATATTAAATCCCTGGAGCTCTTCCCCGGACACGGTTATTAACTGCCTGGCGTCGGCTCCTCCCGGACCTTCTTTTACCTCCATTGGCTTTACCAGGTAGTCGTATTTATGCCCGTCTGTCTCGCCACCGGTTTCGACTCCTCCGCCAGAGTATTTGGGACTGAGAGCCAGGTGGAAGTGTCCGAAAGGCTTATATACTTTCTTCGTAATCAGCGGACAGTGCGGTAGGTCCGACGGAGCTGCGGCAACCGTGGGGATGCTGAAATAGTGTTTTTCAAGCTCGCCGCCGAGTGAAAGCTCCATATCCGAGCCCAGGTAGCTCAGGTCTTCATCATCATACCCGAAGAAGAGCAGGAGTTCGTCGAACGGATGGGCATGCGCTCCCCTTCCCGGAGCCCAGTCCCCCGTTTCGTCGTAAACGCCGACGATAAAATTGAGGTCGAAGCCGGCAAGGTCTTTACCCTGCATAAATACCATTTCCTTGGCATTGGCGCCTCCGCGTCCTTTCTGATAAGGTAGGGTCTTTACAAGGTTTCCGTACTTGGTATCTGCCATTTGGAATTCTCCTTCCTGTTATGTCTCCGTATTAAATTATAAGAATACTCTTTTCGCCGGATTTGTCAATTTTATCAGATTGCGGTGATAGAGCCGGTAATAGAATATTTTTGATTTCAGTATTATGGTGTGATACTCTCAGGTTACTTCGTATATATATTCAGGAGAGCGGACAGCAAACGCAAGTTTCCTTTATTATGGACGCTGAAAATAGAGATACCGGTGCAGTGATTCCGGACAATGATGCCGATGCGTTCGGCAGACTTTACGGAGAGTATCTTCAAATGATATTCCGGTACGTGAGTTACCGGGTGGGAGACAGGACTACAGCCGAGGACCTGACATCGGATATTTTCAGTAAAGCGCTGGCAGGCTTTTCCGGATTCGATGCCGGAAAAGCCTCTTTCTCCACATGGATTTATGCGATTGCCCGCAACACGGTAATTGACTATTACAGGAGACGTGACAAGGAACGGAAACTTCAAAATAAGGTGGAAACCGGGGCTTCAACCATCGGGGCGTCTCTGGAGGAAGAGGTCTCGCATTCCGAGGAGATAAGTAAACTTAAAGAGTGCATATCGAGATTAAGTCCAACCGAGCAG
>CAZIYN010000048.1:0-10750 GCA_964543495.1 uncultured Dehalococcoidales bacterium
ATACGGCAGCGTGAAACAGTCGAAGACCTTATCAGAAACGATATCATATAAATTATGTGGAACATAATAGGACAGGAAAAGAGCGTTGATATCCTGAAGCGCAGCCTTGAAAATAGCGCTCTGTCACACGCTTATCTTTTTACAGGACCGAAGCACATCGGGAAAAAAACGCTAGCCCTTAACCTGGCGATGGCATTGAACTGCACGGAAACGGATACTCCCTGCCATTTATGCGATCCCTGCAGGAAAATAAACGAGAGCAAGCATGCCGATATCCGGATTATCGGACTGGAAATAAACGAAGACTATTCGGATGGCAGGCTGAAGACTGAAATCAGCATCGACCAGATAAGAGATGTCCAGCACACCGCCAGCATGCCCCCGTTCGAAGGTAGATGTAAGGTATTTATAATTGAAGGAGCCGAACGCCTTTCGCTGGAAGCGGCAAATTCGCTTTTAAAAACTCTGGAAGAACCGGAAGAAAAGGTCGCGTTCATACTGCTGACGGTGAATGAAAAACTGCTGCCTGAGACAATCGTTTCCCGCTGCCAGGTTATCAGATTATCGCCGGTTGTATCGGAAGTAATAGAAAAAGCGCTGATAGAAAAGTATCAGACCGAACCCGCTAAAGCCAGGACACTCGCAGGCCTGTCTCGCGGATGCCCCGGGTGGGCGGTAACCGCCGCAGAGGACGATAGCCTGCTCCGACAGCGGGCGGACTGGATGGAAGAGATACTGGAAGCCGTAAATTCCGGAGTCGATGAGCGCTTTTCCTACGCGGCCCAGCTGGCGGCCGGGTTTAACCGTGACCGCGACCTGGTATATGAAAAACTGGAATTATGGCTCGATTTATGGCGCGACCTCCTGCTGATAAAGATTGACTCCGAAATAAATATAACCAATATCGACAGGCTGAAAACCTTAACTGGAATGTCGGAGAACTACAGCCTCGACGGAATAAAAAATTTTATCAAGAGAATTCAGGAAGCCGGTGAGCAGCTGCGGCAGAATGCCAGCGCCAGAATGGTTCTGGAAGTGCTGATGCTCGACATACCGGAAACAGGGAGCTACAATAAGGTTAGAAACAGTACCTGATTCAGAGGAAAAGAATGTCAGATAGAATTGTAGGAGTAAGGTTTAAGAGAGCCGGGAAAGTATATTACTTCGACCCGCAGGATTTCGAACTCGAAGTGAATGATGACGTGGTTGTGGAGACGACCAGGGGTAACGAGCTGGGACACGTGGCCATTGCCCCCGACCAAATAATTGCCAGCGATGTAAATCAGCCTCTCAAACCTGTTGTGCGAAAGGCGGAAGAGGAAGACATCAAACGGGTCGGCGAACTTGAAGAAAAAGAGAAAGAGGCCCTGGTTGAATGCGGCGAGATTGTGGATAAACTCGGTCTGCCGATGAAGCTGCTGTCCGCCGAATATAATCTCGACGGCAACCGCCTGACCCTCCGTTTCAGCGCCGAAGACAGGGTAGACTTCAGGGAACTCGTCCGCGAGCTGGCAGGTAAACTGAAGGTACGGGTGGAGATGAGACAGACGGGCCCCAGAGACGAAGCCAAGCTAATCGGTGGCTGCGGAAGGTGCGGTCGTCCGCTGTGCTGCGGGACTTTTCTCAGCGAATTTGCCCCGGTATCGATGAGGATGGCAAAAGACCAGGGACTGCCACTTAACCCGATGAAAATATCCGGTGTTTGCGGCAGGTTGATGTGCTGCCTTGTTTATGAAAACGAACAGTATCACGCGATGAAGGGAATACTGCCCAAGAATGGTCAGCGGGTTACTACCCCCGACGGCGAAGCCAAGGTAATCGGCAGTAATCCGCTTAAAGAGACCGTAACGGTTGAACTGGAGGGTGGAGCGACAAAGGAACTACCCGTCGGTGAAATTAAGGTTGAGACCGAGAAAAAGCAAGAGCAGAAAAAAGCAGATAAATAATTCCCGGATACCTTCCTTCGAAGAAGAAAGACTACTAGAAGCGGAGGGATACTCCAGCATCGCCGGTATCGACGAGGTAGGACGCGGCGCTCTTGCCGGCCCGGTGGTAGCCGCCGCGGTAATCCTCCCCGGAGGAATAAAAGCTCCCTGGCTGGACAACGTCAGGGACAGCAAGCAATTGACCCCCGCGAAACGCGAACTGCTCTTTCACCATATCCACGAAACAGCGCTTACGATAGGAATTGGACTCGCCGAACGCGAAACGGTGGATGAAATCGGTATTGCCGCCGCCACCAGGCAGGCGATGGCAATGGCCGTCAGCCGGCTCAAGCCGCCGGCGGAGGCACTGCTTATCGATTATATGCGACTCCCCGGCATAGACTTACCCCAGAAGGGGATAACGCGGGGTGACAGTATCTGCCTTTCGATTGCCTGCGCCTCGATTATCGCCAAGGTATCCAGGGATAGTATGATGGTGCGGTTCGACAGCGAATACCCGGGCTACGGACTCGCCCGTCACAAGGGTTACGGCACCAGAGAGCACCTTTCCTGCCTTTTCCGGCTCGGCCCGTCACCAATCCACCGCCGCTCATTCAGACCGGTGAGAGAAGCTTTACTGATATAATTATGAGATGTTATAAAGGGCATTGAAGTATTGGTATGTATCAGATTATTCAAATGACAAAAGAAGATATACCGGAAGCAATGGAAATCTGGCATAAGCAGTTTGCTAAATATTGCAGCAACGATTCGTTCCCGGACTTCTGGAACGGTGGACAAGCAACTATAGAATCATATCTTGTACAGCAAATTGAGAGAGGAAACGCCATTATTGCCCGAACAAATGAAATGATTGTCGGATATATGGCATGGATATACATCGATTTCCATAGTGAAAAAACGGCATTGTGCCCTACTATCGGGCATGCTGCTCTGGAGGAGAATGAGACGGACATTTATCAGGCTCTGTATACTGCTTCATCACAAAAATGGATACAGGATGACAGATTCAACCACATGTGGATGACCTTCTACGATGATATCGAATTAAAGGACATGTTATATGATATAGGCTTTGGTTCCTATGTCATCGATGCCTGTCAAAAAACATCCCCAGGTGTATTGCAGACCGACTGCTCCTATAAAATAACAAGAGCAGTTTCCGACGATGCGGATGCTTTATTAGAATTAGATAATGAAATGAAACAATACCTCCTCGATTCTCCGATTTTCTTAACAAGAGAAGATTTTTCGAGAGACAATATCGTCCGGATGATTAATCGGAACGGAGTTTTTGTGACATGGGATGATAATTGCATGATAGGTGTAATGTGTATCGATGTCGAACAGGGGTATCATTCTGGAAAGCTGACAACCACAGACAGCGGTTACATAGGCGATATAGGAGCTTTTATAAAGTCGGAATACCGGGGAAAAGGTGTTGGCACCAGCCTGTTGAATGAAGTTTTTAATTACTGTGCTGAAGCAGGAAAACCATTTGTTCATGTAAGTTTTGAAACCTCCAATCCTTACGCTAATAGATTCTGGCCGAAATATTTCAAGCCCGTAATAAGGTCCGTGAGAAGAACCATCAATAAGGACGCCAATTATAACCTAAACGATTAATACATAGATAAAATGAAAAGAATCGATACCGGCAGGCTCGGTGAAAAGCTGGCGGCGGAACTACTTAAAAAACGCAAGTATAAAATAATCGAGACCAATTACCGCTGCTCCCACGGTGAAATAGACATCATCGCCAGGCATAAGAAGTCACTCGTATTCATAGAAGTAAGGAGCAAGACCAGCCTGGAATTCGGCACCCCGGAAGAATCGATTACTGCGAAAAAAATGGAAAGAATAAGGACCGCCGCCCGTCACTACCTGCAGTCTCACGAAGACCTCCCGGAACAGTGGCGTATAGACGTAGTTGCGATTGAGCTGACGCCCGAGGGAAAGACCCGGAGAATCGAGCTAATAGAAAACGCTGTGGAGGAATAAGATGAAAGAAATAGTTTCCAACCCGGACCTGGTGGCTTATTGCGGACTCTATTGCGGCGCCTGCGGGTCATACCTCAAGGAGAAATGCCCCGGCTGCCACGAAAACGAGAAAGTAGGCTGGTGCAAGATAAGGGTCTGCTGTAAAGACAACGAGTACCTCACCTGCGCCGACTGCAAGGAGTTCGAGAATCCCGCCGACTGCAAGAAGTTCAGCAACCTGATGGCGAAACTCTTCAGCCTGATTTTCCGCTCCGACAGGCCCGCTTGCGTACGGCAGATTAAAGAGCTGGGGATACAGGGATATGCCGATAAAATGACGGAGCTTAAACAGCAGTCTATCAAGAAGTAATAAAAGGTTCTGTTTTTATATAGCTGCTTCAACTGTCATTGCGAGGAGGCCGCCTCTGGCGGGCGACGCGGCAATCTCAACAAATGATTTCCGCTTTACCGCTCAGGCGTGCCGTGATAAAATTAACTGCCATGTTTTACTCTCTCCTAAAAGGAACGTTTTAATGACATTACGTAAAACCCTGCGCATCATAGATGCCAGTTACAACAGAATCGGAGAAGGGCTCCGTTTCCTTGAAGAAATCGCCCGCATGGTGCTGGACGATTCCTCCATGACACAGCAGTTAAAGACGATGCGGCACGACCTGATAAGAGGTGATTCGTCGTTCAACCGACAGCTACTGCAATCACGTGAAGCGGAAAGCGATGTCGGCACCAACCTCGAAGTGCCCGGCGAAGAGAAGGATAAAGACCTGCCCAGCGCGCTGGTAGCCAACGCCCGCAGAGCGCAGGAATCATTAAGAACGCTCGAAGAACTGGCGAAGGTGCCGGACACCGGCATCGAACTGGACTCCGATAAATTCAAGCAGGCGCGCTTCGACCTCTATAAAATAGAGCAGGAACTGATGGCGAAACTGCTGGGTAAAGAAAAACTGGTGCATATCGGCGGACTCTATGTTATTATAGACACCGAGATACTTAAAGGGCGCAGCCATGTTGAAGTAGCACGTCAGGCAATCAGCGGCGGCGCCGGCACTATTCAACTGCGCGACAAGGTCCGGAGTAAGAAGACGGTTTTGACTCTGGCACGGGAACTTCAGACGCTCTGTACCGAAAAAGACGCACTTTTTATTATGAACGATTACGCCGATATTGCCGTGGCTGTTGATGCCGACGGGCTTCATCTGGGACAGGATGACCTGCCCGTCAAGGAAGCCCGCAGACTGTTGCCGCCGGGAAAGATAATCGGCTGCTCGACGCAGTCCGTAGACGAGGCAATTGCCGCCGAGACGACCGGTGCTGACTATATCGCAGTCGGAGCGATTTACCCGACCGGTTCCAAAACGTCGACCACCACCCCGGCTAAGGTCGTGGGTACGGAAATATTAAAAAAGGTAAGAGAAGCGGTATCGGTACCGCTGGTTGCCATAGGCGGTATTACTGCGGATAACGCTCCGGAGGTTATCGCCGCCGGGGCAGACTCTATCGCGGTAATCGGCGCCGTTCTGGGAGCCGAATCTCCCGAAAAAGCATCCATGCAATTAGCGGAATTATTCGAGGAAAAAGAATGAGCGGACCAACAGATAATCTGGACTCGATATCGGAACAGATAAGAAAAAACCTGGAGATTAAAGACCGGGCAAGAGAGAAAATGCTGCCTCTCTGCCGCGAAGCAATCCGCTGCTGCAGCGAGGCTATCCGGGCCGTGCACCGCCGCGAATTCGAAAAAGCTGAAGAAATTCTCCGGACGGCGCGTAAAAATCTCGAGGAAAGCGAAGAGGCTATTTCAAACGGCTCCGAACTTATAAACACCGGGATTTTCAGAGACGCCCAGAAAGAGTTCACCGAAGGAAATGCCGTCCTCGCCATCGTCACCGGAAAACCTCTCCCGACTCCCGACGAGCTTGGAGTGGACTCCGCCGCCTATCTCAACGGAATCGCAGAAGCCGCCAGCGAAATGAGGCGTTACATTCTGGACAGCGTCAGAAAAGGCGACCTCTCGCGGAGCGAAGAACTGCTGACGGCAATGGATGATATATATAATGTACTGGTTACGATAGATTTCCCTGACGCGATAACGGGCGGGCTCCGCCGCACGACCGACCAGCTCCGGGGAGTGCTTGAAAGGACCCGCAGCGACCTGACTCTGGTAATCACCCAGCAGGACCTGGGGCAGAAACTGGATAATTTTAAAGAAAAACTCGGCTGATTTCAGACCATAAAACTTATTTATTTTGAAAGGAGTAGAAGTTAATGGGCTTGATATGGTTTGCCGTCATAGCAGGGGTTGTCGGACTCGCCTTCGTGGTATATCTGGCTTCCACAGTCATGAAAAAGGACGCGGGGAGCGACCGGATAAAAGAGATAACCTCGGCTATCGAGGAGGGTTCCATCGCCTTTCTCAAACGCGAATACGTAACTCTGGTAGTATTCGTGGTAATTGTTTTCATCATTCTGTGCGTGATACCGCAGATAGGATGGAAAACAGGAATTGCCTATCTGTTCGGTACGATAGCCTCCGGTGGCGCCGGATACATCGGCATGAGGATGGGAGTGAAAGCCAACGGACGGACCGCAACGGCCGCGCAGAAGGGTCTTAACCCCGCGCTGCGCGTCGCATTCTCGAGCGGAGCCGTGATGGGTACCACCGTGGTAGCACTCGGCATACTCGGTCTGAGTATCGTCTACCTCATCTTCGGTGGAGAAGAAATAGTCAATATCATCGTCGGTTTCAGTTTCGGCGCCTCCTCGATTGCCCTTTTCTCCAGGGTAGGCGGAGGAATCTTCACCAAGGGAGCCGATGTAGGCTCCGACCTGGTAGGGAAGGTAGAGGCGGGTATCCCCGAGGACGACCCGAGAAACCCGGGAGTAATCGCCGATAACGTCGGCGACAATGTCGGTGATATCGCCGGAATGGGAGCCGACCTCTTTGAATCGTACGCCGCATCAATTGTAGCCACGCTGGTGGTAGCGGTTGCCGCCGGGTTCGCCTGGAACTCGGATATGGCTATTCTCCCGTTTATAATAGCCGCCGGAGGTATTCTCTCCGGTATAATCGGCACCTTCTTCGTCAGGACGGGAGAGAAAGCGGAAATGAACTCACTGCTGTGGGCGTTACGCCGCGGCATATATTTAGCTTCTGTGCTGGTAATTATAATATCCGGCATAGTTATCTGGAAGATGGACGGAGTCGATTTCGGTGTATTCTGGGCGGTTGTATCCGGTCTGATTGCCGGCATACTTATCGGTCTCAGCGTCGAATATTACACTTCATATACCTATAAACCCACCCAGAGGATAGCCGAATCGGCGGAGACCGGTACAGGGACCCTTATTATCAAGGGCTTCGGCACGGCAATGCTGAGCACTCTTTTCCCGGTCCTTCTGGTGGTGGTTGCCACTGTTGTCTCCTACAAAGTCGCCGACCTTTACGGAATCGCAATCGCCGCTCTCGGTATGCTTTCGACTCTCGGCATCACTTTAGCAACGGATGCCTACGGACCGGTTGCCGACAACGCCGGGGGAATCGCCGAGCAGGCTCATCTCGACCCCGAGGTAAGAGAGAGGACCGATGCTCTGGACTCGCTCGGAAATACCACGGCAGCGACGGGCAAGGGCTTTGCCATCGGTTCTGCCGCCCTGGCAGCACTCGGTATGACGGCGGCATTCGCCGAGACCATGAGAGTCCAGGGATTTGAAGTTTCGATAAGTCTGACCGACCCGATTGTAATCGTAGGTCTCTTCATCGGCGCGATGATGGTCTTTATTTTCAGCGCTTTAACGATGGACGCCGTCGGCAAGGCGGCAATGGGTATCGTAAATGAGGTACGCCGCCAGTGGCGTGAGATAAAAGGCCTGATGGAGGGCACCGCCAAACCCGATTACGCCAGGTGCGTGGACATTTCCGCCGGGGCCGCCCTGAAAGCGATGATACTTCCCGGACTGCTGGCGGTAATTTCTCCGATACTCGTCGGGCTTGCACTTGGGGCAAACGCTCTGGGCGGTATGCTGATAGGAGCCATAGGGGCCGGCTTTATGATGGCTGTCACAATGGCTAACGCCGGTGGTGCCTGGGACAATGCCAAGAAATGGATTGAGACTGGAATGCTCGGTGGCAAGGGCTCCGACGCCCATAAAGCCGCCGTCGTCGGTGACACCGTGGGCGACCCCTTCAAGGATACATCCGGTCCTTCACTGAATATACTGCTGAAACTGATGTCGATAGTAGCGGTAGTTTTCGCCCCGATATTCACCCTAACCGGATGGCTGGGATAAATAGAATTACTCCTATATGTCATCCTGAGCAAAGCGAAGGATCTGGGGGAAGGGTTGTCTGAATTACCCTACCCACAGATTCTTCGTCATCCGCCTCTAGCGGACTCCTCAGAATGACAACCAAAGGAAGATTGAACTTAATGAAGAAGAGGGTAGACTTTACATAACAGTATACCCCCTTTTTCGTAATGTTAACCTGTCATTCCCATTTCAAGATTAGTTGGGTCCATTTTTTACATACAACAAATTCATCAGTCGATGGGGCATAATCGGTGTCATTCGGGTATGCCCTTATGCGAAGCTCGTTACTGGACGGACGCCCGGCCGCATCCCAGGCTCTGACCTGCTCGATTAGGCGATTAGCAAGCCCGGTTCTCATTCCATAATTCCGCATAAAAAGCTCGAAATTCTGAGAGCCGTCATGTTGTTCCGAAGAGGAATCCTGCTCGGGAGGACGGACGAATACACAAAGCCCGTCACCCTCCAACAGGCCGATAGTCCCACATCCCTCTGCGCCTCCCCGGTACACCATGAAACGGGGTACGATGCCCTTCTCTGCCGACTGACCCTCTGCCGAAAGGCTGCAAAGACCCGGCTCCCGCAAGCTCAGCCAGAGAGCCAGACCTCCGAAAACGACTTCGGCGGGATTTGCATGTACACCGGAGGGCAGGTCTTCACTCGGACCAAAAAGCAAACCATAAACTGTATCCTCGTTTACCTTGACTCCGTCATTAACCAACATACTTAAGCCAGGTTCTGGTCCAAAAGGAATTAAAGATGTGGAGTCTTGCGGCTTTGCGAAGGCTCCCCTGAGGGTCATAAACCCGCAATCTTTTACCGAGGTGCTCTCTAAATGGTCATCCCTCTTATCAAAGGCTACCGATTTTTGAATTCCACCCTTTATTTCCAGAGGTAATAGCAGTCGTCCACCGGATTTCAATTGCTCCCACCAGGCGGGGACGATGTCCCAGGCTCCTACCGTCAGGACTATCCTGTCATAGGGCGCGTATTCGTCATACCCCAGACCACCGTCACTGCAAATCACGTTTACTCCATCCAGACCCGCTGACCTTAGATGCTTTCGCGTGCTCTCGACGAGGTCCTCATCGATGTCCACCGTTACGACCAGTCCTGAGTCGCCCACCAGGTGTCTTATAAGCCCCGCATTGTAGCCTGTCCCGGCACCTATTTCCAGGACACGATGCCCCGGATGTAGCTGAAGCTGCTCTAACATAATCGCCATGATGGCGGGTTGTGAGGAGGAACTCACAAGTTTCCCGTCGATGCGTTTTACGGGAATTGAATTGTCGCTATATACTCTCTTAAAAGCGACTTCCGGCACGAACAGGTGACGCGGGACAGCTCTGAAAGCTTCTTCTACGTTAGGGGAACGGATGTAACCCGCATTTATTAGTTTCTCAATAAGGGCCTTATGGAGTTCAGCGATTCCATCGGCATCTGAAAAACTGTTCATCGATTATATCTGTCGTATATCCTGGATATTATCCCCGCAGGAACGGGTTTCCGGCGCGTTCGTTTCCTATTGTGGTGCCCGGTCCGTGACCGGGATAGACCTTCGTATCGTCCGGCAGCACCATCAGTTTGGTGTAAATGCTGTCCATAAGCTGTTGGCCGCTGCTGCCGGGAAAGTCGTACCTACCGATTCCGTAATTGAACAGGGTATCGCCGCTGAACACCACGCCTTCTCCTACCAGGCAGATACCTCCCGGTGAATGACCGGGTGTATGAAGCACAAGAAAACGGAGGTCTCCCACATCTATTGCTTCTCCACCCTTCAATAACCAGTCGGCAGGGGCGGTCTCACCCATGGGAAATCCGAAGCCCGTTCCGCCGCGCCGGCCTTCGAGCGACCCCGCTTCGGCTTCGTGAATGACCACCTGGGCTCCGGTGGCGTCTTTCACTGCTTTAACGCCGCCTATGTGGTCGGGGTGGCTGTGAGTCAGGAGTATGAATTCTATCTTGAGACCCAGTTCTTCGACCCTCTTTACGATATTATCGGTTTCCCCGGCGGGGTCGATTACCAGTCCGATTTTATTTTCTTCATCACCGACGATATAGCAGTTAGTGCCAAAAGGCATTATTTCAAACTTTTCAAGAATCATTTATCCAACCTTTCCAGCTTCAGGTTTTTGATTTCAGTTTAGCATTAAACAAGATACAGCTACAAGGAATATGCTATTATGATATACACTTCTTACAAACCTGTAGTAAGGAAAACAGAGTATGAATAAAGGTATCGACCTTACCAAAACAAAACCGGACTTAAGTTCACCTCTCTGGACTATAACAGAAACAGAAGGGGAACAGGTCCTCCGAATTATAGATAATCTGGCAACAACCGATACGACCGGTACCGAAGCTTATCTTACAGAGGAACACCTCGGTAAAGTAGCGCTAATAGGGGATATCAGAAGAAACTATAGAATGGAAGCGGAAATGCGCTTTCTCGGTCATCATCACCCCAGACCGCAAGCCGGCTGGTTCGGGTTCGCCATCCG
>CAZIYN010000049.1:0-10702 GCA_964543495.1 uncultured Dehalococcoidales bacterium
GATTATCCACAGTCCTGTTTACCACCGCCTCGTTTCCGGGAATAGGTGTCGCCGAGATAACGACCGTATCCCCACGCAGGATATGAAGCTGTTTGTTGTCTTTATTTGCCATCCGGACCAGGGCGGATGTCGGCTCTCCCTGGCTTCCTGTAGTAATAAACACCACCCTGTCACGGGGCATACCCTGGAGTTCATCCATCCTCGCCAGTACACCATCAGGCTCGCGTAGATATCCAAGCTCCATTGCCATTCTCACGGTATTACTCATACTTCTTCCCACCACGAATACCCGCCTGTTATACTTCGCCGCCGCGTCGATAACCTGCTGGACTCGTGAAATCAGAGAGGAGAACGTGGTAATTATCACTCTTCCCGGTGAGTCGGACATAATATGGTCGAGCGTTTCGCTGACGACCCTCTCGGAGGGAGTATAACCCGGTAATTCGGCATAAGTGGAATCGGAAAGAAGGAGAAGTACCCCCTGCCCTCCCAGTTGAGCAAGTCGCGAAAGAGCGGTCGGCTCTCCGCTTACCGGTGTGTAATCGAGTTTGAAGTCTCCGCTGTGGATAACCGTACCCATCGGCGTGTGTATTATCAGACCGGCAGAATCGGGGATGCTGTGGCAAACAGGGAAAAACTCAATGCTGAATTTGCCCAGGTTTATCTTATTCTCGTACTGGACTTCTTTAAGCTTGGCCCCTGCAAGTGTTTTTCTCTCTTTCAGTTTGACTGAAATCAGACCTTTTGTAAGTTTCGTAGAATACACCGGTACATCGAGTTGCGGAAGGAGATAAGGCAGAGCTCCGATATGGTCTTCATGACCGTGGGTGACCACTATACCCCGTACTTTGTCGCGCTTATCCATCAGATAATTAATGTCTGGAATCACTATGTCGATTCCCAGCATCTCTTCGCTGGGGAACATAAGGCCGGCATCGATGATAATAATGTCGTCCTCGTACTCCATTACCATCATATTTTTGCCGATTTCACTCAGCCCGCCCAGCGGTATAATTCTCAGTTTCTTTTTTACCATTCTTCGTTTATATATCCTTTATAAAAAACTAATCGCCGAACAGGTTTAGTTGCTTGGGTTCGGGTTCTGTTTCGACGATTTCTGTCACTTCTTTAAGCAGCAAAGGTATTTTCTGCATGTCGGCTTCTATCGTCCTGCGCAGGTTTCCCTGATGGAGTGCCGCCGCCGGATGGTACATAGCATAATATAAAACATCATCGCGCTTCACAGCGGTACCGTGTATCTTCCCGATGGACTTGCCCGGGAAAAACAGCGCCATAGAATAACGTCCCAGGGTAACAATCATTTTCGGGGAAATAAGTTCAATCTGGCGCTGAAGCCATTTATTGCAGTTGCGTATTTCATCGGGAAGCGGGTCGCGGTTATTAGTGGGACGGCATTTGATTACGTTTGCGATAAAGACCTGTTGTCTATTCAGATTTATTGAGGCTAGAAGTTCATCCAGGAATTTGCCTGCCGGTCCCACAAAAGGGCGCCCCTGCTGGTCTTCATGCCATCCGGGCGCTTCTCCGATAAAAAGAATATCTGCATTCTCCGCCCCTTCACCCGGCACCACACTGTTTCGAAATCTCGCTATTTCACACTGCTGGCAGAGTGCAATTTCTTTATTAAGCTCAGTCAGTGCTGACATATCACTCTAACCTGAAAAGGTCACCGATTCCTTTAAATAATGATATCACGGCTAATATGTCAAGTCAATTTGCCAGATACCAATAATAGCCTCAAATAAAAGATTTTTTAATAAGTAAAGTTTACAGTTATTGACAGTGACATTATGCTGAATGTAGACTTCAAAAAGGAGGAAGAATGAGTTTTTTACGTCAGTCAGACCATGAGATTTTTACCGCCATTAACCGTGAAAAGAAACGCCAGAACGATACTATAAACCTCATCGCTTCGGAGAATTATCCTAGTAAAGCCGTTTATGAAGCCGAGGCTTCTATTCTGACAAGTAAATATGCCGAAGGTTACCCGCGGAAACGTTATTACGGCGGTTGTGAAAATATCGATGACGTAGAAAACCTGGCTATTAATAGAGCAAAAGCACTTTTCCACGCGGAACATGCCAATGTCCAGCCCCACAGCGGCTCACAGGCAAATATAGCCACCTATTTCGCCCTTCTGAAGTACGGGGACACCGTCATGTCTATGAAGCTGACCGACGGAGGTCACCTCACTCACGGAGAAAAGATAAACTATTCAGGCAGGTCTTATAATTTCATACGTTACGGAGTCAGCCGCGAAACTGAGAGGATTGACTTCCCTGAACTGGAGAAACTCGTTAAACAGCATAAACCGATCCTGATAGTTACCGGCGCCAGCGCATATCCCCGGATTATCGATTTCGAACGTTTCCGATATATTGCCGACCTCGTGGATGCCAGGTTTATGGTAGATATTGCCCATACTGCCGGTATGATTGCCGCCGGACTCCATCCGTCTCCCGTGCCCTATGCAGACGTGGTTACCTCCACCACGCATAAAACCCTGAGGGGGCCGCGTGGTGGTTTTATTTTGTGTCGCAAAGAACTCGCCTCCGCGATAGACGCCGCCGTGTTTCCCGGAATGCAGGGCGGACCCCTTGCCCATATAATGGCAGCGAAAGCGGTATGTTTCCTGGAGGCTATTCAGCCTGAATTCGCCGATTACCAGCGGAATGTCCTCGATAATGCTTATACACTGGGCGAAGAACTCAAGAAACTGGGTATGCACCTCATATCCGGAGGCACAGACACTCATCTGGTGCTTGTAAGTCTGGTCGGTACTGGAATCACCGGCAAGGACGCCGAGAAAGCTCTCGGTAGAGCCGGTATCGTGGCGAACCGCGACCCGATTCCTTTCGACGAGCTTCCGGCACAGATGACCAGCGGTATCAGGTTCGGGACTCCCGCCGTTACCACCCGCGGTTTCGGCAAGGAGGAAATGAAGCAGGTAGCTTCGTTGATTGTCCGGGTACTTAAAAATGCCGGCGATTCCGAGACCAAGAACACCGTCAGACAGGAAGTCCTAAATATCTGTTCGCGGTTCCCGGTCCCTTATTAGATAATTAAGAAGTACCACCGCTTCCCGATTGGAAAACAGATGCTTAATCCGAATGAAGGCGAAGAACTGCCTGACTTTAATAACAGACTGCCAGTCTTCGAAGCAGTTCTTAAGCAGGCAGCTGCTAAAAAACGTAAGGATAAAGCTTTAGTTATCGGGATTACAGGTATCGACTGTTCCGGTAAGACCTCCTTCGCCGAATCACTGGAGAAATTCCTTACCTCCAGAGGCCTTAAGACTCAATTACTGCACCTGGATGATTTCCACAATCCGATGGAATACAGGTATTCCGGTGAAGACCAGGCTGAAAACTATTTAAATAAAAGCTTTAATATCGGCAAAATAGTTGATAAGCTGCTTGTTCCAATCCAGCAAAAGAAAGCATTTACTGTCAGGATGACCCTCCTTAACCTGGAAACGGATAAATATGAGATTGAGAAAGAGTATTCCGTAAATACGGATACGATAGTAATTTTCGAAGGTGTATTCCTGTTCAGGAAAGAGTTTACTCCTTATATCGACTATAAAGTATTTCTGGATATATCTTTCGATGAATGTATACAAAGAGCCTGGGCAAGAGACAGCGAAGATTTTTCTCAAAGATATGGAGATATCGAAGAACTAAATAAGAGATATAAGGGGAAATATATACCCGCCCAGAGAAAATATCTGGCTGAACACCCTCCGGTGGAAACCGCAGACTTGATAATAGATAACACTGACTGGGAAAGACCTGAAATTATCAATCCACCCCTGAAACACACGTAAAAAGGGGGTGAGGTTTATCATCTATAGTGCTATAATGAGTCTACAGGGGGACTCTTATAGGAGGAATGAATGTGAACGAACTTAAAGTGTTTACCGGTAATGCCCATCCTGAAATGGCAAAGGCTGTTACGGAGCATTTACAGATACCTCTTGGTAAATGTGAAGTATTCGAATTCAGCAATGACAATATATTCGTCCGCATTCTGGAAAACGTCCGTGAGCGTGACTGCTTTATCGTTCAACCGCTATCCTCACCCGTAAATAAAAACCTCGTGGAACTCCTGATAATGCTCGATGCTTTTAAACGAGCATCGGCGGGACGTATCACCGCTGTAATCCCACATTATAGCTATGGCCGAACAGACCACAAAGACCAACCCAGAGTACCTATAACTGCCCGTTTATTAGCAGACCTGCTGACCGTGGCCGGTGCTAACCGGGTGCTTACTATGGACCTTCATTCCAACCAGATTCAGGGGTTCTTCAGTATCCCGGTAGACGAGTTAACCGCTCTGTATATTCTTACGGACTACTTCATCCAGAAAGAAGTCCCCGACCTCGTAGTTGCCGCCGCTGATATCGGTATTTCGAAGCGAGCTCTGGATGCTGCAAGACGGCTACAAGCTCCGCTTGCCATCATAGATAAAACGAGAACGGCCAATGATGAAAAAGCGTATGCAATGTTCGTCATCGGTGATGTCGAAGGCAAGAATGTACTCATTTTCGATGATGAAGTCAGTACTGCCGGAACACTGGTTACGGATGTCAATCTGCTACTGGAACGAGGGGCGAAAGACGTGTATTTCTGCTGCACTCACCCGGTATTTGCCGGACCTGCAATCGAGAGAATACACACAAGCCCGATTAAAGAAGTGGTAGTTACTAATACCGTGCCGGTAAATAACAACAAAAAGATAGATAAAATAACAGTGCTGCCTATTGCGCCCCTGCTTGGCGAAGCTATAATGCGCATCCATACGGGGCAGTCCATAGGAGCGCTGTTCGAACGCGAATAAAGAGGCGAATTTATGCTTAAATGGTTAAGCGGTCTTCTCGATTCCAATGAAAAGCAACTGAAACAGCTCCAGCCTACGGTTGACAGGATAAACGAGCTTGAGCCCAAATTCGAAAAGCTGACCGATAGCGAACTCAAGGACAAGACCGCTGAATTCAAATCCCGCCTTGAAAACGGTGAGACACTCGATGATATCCTTCCTGAAGCCTACGCCGCTGTCCGGGAAGCCGCCAAACGCACATTGGGTCAGCGCCACTTTGATGTCCAGCTAATGGGAGGCATTGTCCTCCACCAGGGTAAAATCGCCGAGATGAGGACCGGAGAGGGTAAAACGCTGGTCGCCACGTTGTCGCTTTATCTTAATTCACTGACCGGCAAAGGCACTCATCTGATTACTGTTAACGACTATCTGGCAAGACGCGGCCCGTACTGGATGGGCCCTGTCTATCACGCCCTGGGAGTCAGCGTTTCCAGTATTTATCCCCAGCAGAGTCCTGACGAGCACACACCGGCACGCCTATACGACCCCGAATATGATTCCGGTAAGGAAAACGACCCGTGGCGGCATTTCCGCCCTATTTCACGGTATGAGGCTTACCGCACCGATATCACCTATGGTACCAGCAGCGATTTCGGTTTCGATTACCTGCGGGACAATATGGTTTCCGACCTCGCCAATTGCGTACAACGTTCTCCGAATTATGCTATCGTCGATGAGGTTGACAACCTGCTTATCGACGAAGCCCGTACCCCGCTCATTATCAGCGGTCCGGCAGAAGAAGCGGGAGAACTTTACAATACCATAAATTCTATAGTCAGTACTATGAAAATGAAGGTGCTGCCGCATGAAGCGGTTTCTGCCAGGGAAAAGGAAGAGGAAGAAGCGCTTGAAGACGATTATGATTTCTTTGCTTATGAGAAGAACCACACCATTAGAAACACGCAGCGAGGAGAAGAGAAGCTGGCAAGAGCTTTTAAAATGCGGGTGGAAGATATCTTCGGCGGATGGGGCGGCGAGCAGCACAGCGATTTAACCCCTGAAGACATCAAGCTGCGCAACGATATCGCTTCTATCTTCCGCAAATCTATGCTCGCACACGCCTGGTACCAGCGCGACCGCAACTATGTTGTCAAGGACGGTGAGGTAATCATCGTCGACGAATTCACCGGTCGACTGATGTACGGGCGGCGTTACTCCGAGGGACTGCACCAGGCAATAGAAGCCAAAGAAAGAGTAAAAATTAAAAGGGAAAGCATGACCTATGCCACGGTCACCATCCAGAATTATTTCAGGATGTATGAAAAACTCGCCGGTATGACAGGTACTGCCCTCACCGAAGCTGAAGAATTTTACAAGATATATAAACTGGAAGTCGTCGTCATTCCTACTAACAGGCCGATGGTAAGGGAGGATTTCCGTGACCGTATCTACAAAGACGAGGCCTCCAAGTTTAAAGCGGTAGTAAGAGAAGTCGAAGAGCTACACCGCAAACAGCAGCCTGTGCTTATCGGTACTGTTTCCATAGAAAAATCGGAAGTCCTCTCCGAGATGCTGAATAGAAAAGGCATCAAGCACCAGGTGCTAAATGCCAAGCTCCACGAACAGGAAGCAGCGATTATCTCCCGGGCCGGAGAACCGGAGACGGTCACCGTTGCCACCAATATGGCCGGTCGCGGTGTTGATATCGTACTGGGTGGAATCGAACCGGAAAAGTCTGCAGGAGATGATAAAGAAGCGTTAAAGGACTGGGATAAAACATACGAAGAATGGAAGAAAAAACATGATATGGTAATCGGGCTCGGCGGGGTTTTCGTTATCGGCACCGAACGTCACGAGGCCAGGCGTATCGACAACCAGCTTCGGGGCAGGTCCGGCAGGCAGGGAGACCCCGGCGCTACACGCTTTTACGTCTCTCTGGAGGACGATGTGATGAAACGATTCGGCGGTGAGCGCGTCAAGGGTATTATGGAATGGGCAGGGATGGACGAGGATACTCCCATTGAGAATCAGATTATCAACCGCTCCATTGAAAGCGCTCAGGTCAGGGTAGAAGGTTACCACTTCGATATACGTAAACACCTGGTCGAGTATGACGATGTAGTCAACCAGCAGAGAGAGCTTTTTTACGGTGAAAGAAGAAAAATACTGAGCGGGGCGGACCTGAAAGCAAACATCCTATCCATGATAAAAGAGGAAATCGAAGGTATTATAGCTTTACGCATCGGATATGAACGTAATGATGGGCGTGATACCAGAGGACTAATAGCCGACGTCTCGACGATAATGCCTCTTCCGCCCGAGTTTACTGAAAATGGGATAGATACTCTGACACCGGAACAGATTGAGGAAAAACTCCTCGAGCAGGCGGAAGCGGTATACGAAGCGAGAGAACAGGAAATGGGTGCCGACGTTATGCGGGAGTTGGAACGCCGTTTGCTACTCCGCACCATGGATACACTCTGGATACAGCACCTGACTTATATGGACGAAAGGCGCCTTGAAGCAGGATGGCAGAGTCTGCGTCAGATTAAGGGAGTAGATGCCTATAAGAGTATGGGTTATGAGCAGTTCCAGGACCTGCTGGACAACATCAGGAATACAATCGTCCGTTCCGTATTCCGCGTCAGTATTGTCAGGAAAGAAGTCCCCAGGAAGCTGGAAACACCGATGGTCAAAGCTACAGCAGCCGCTGGCGCTACCTCCGGCAGAAATAATCAGAAGCAAAGAGTGGCCGGTAAAAAGGTAGGCAGAAACGACCCCTGCCCATGCGGCAGCGGTAAAAAATATAAACACTGCCACGGAAGATGAAAAATACTGAAATTGCCGATGTTTTGAGGGATATCGCCTACCTGCTGAAGTGTAAGAAAGAAAACCACTTCAAGGTGAGAGCATACGAGGTTGTCGCCAGGACAATCGAGGACCTCGACGTCAACGCGGAAGACCTCGCCAGAGAAGGCAGGCTCAGAGATATACCGGGCATCGGCGAGGCTATCGATAAGAAAATCACCGAACTCGTGACTACCGGGCGACTCGAATACTACGAGAATCTCAAAGCCGAACATGTCGAGGTTGGCAATGGAAAACCCGGATAGCAACCCCGAAGAACCTCACCACATCACCCCCGCGGATAACGAAGCAATACGCCACCTCAAACAGTCAATCCTCGCCGGCAAGCACTGGTACATCTCCCTCCTCGAATCCATCGGCATCTGGGAGACCGCCGAGGAAATAATCGGAGAACGCACCTACCGCTATATTATCGCCGGACAGGCTTTCGACTGGCTTTTACTTGCCGAGCGTCTCTGCGAGGCTGTACAAGAGCTTATCCCGGAATCCGAAAAATACACTCTCCTCTTCGGCAACAGGCCGCCGCTTGAGCTTTCCAGCGATGAGTTTAAAAAACTTATCGGCGAGTCCAAGTACAACCAGTACCTGAACTATTTTTACGGCATTACCACCGAGGAAGCGCTTATTACGGCGGTCGAAAACGAGGTGCGTAAGGAAAGACGACTTTCGGGATACATGAAAGAGACCGATACCGCCTTTGAAGCCTACCGCCGGATATACGGTGAAAGTAGAGACGACCTTCTCAGGAGCTTCAGGAAACAGAAGAAATATAAGCAGCTAAAATCGATAAGCCTGACCGAGCTTAAGGAGTTCACCTACTGGCTGTTTCAGCACCGCCTCAGACAGTCGGACAGCGCCAGGGTAGCCAGCGATACCAAGAAAGCGCTTGACTGGCTGGAAGCCAGGGGCTACTTCAGGCTTTCCGGCAAGGAAGATATAGAATCGGAGATAATAGATATATCCCCGACAGAATCGGAATGAGAACAGGGGTTATTCAGTGTCTTTCGGTGCCCTCACCACCAGTACCGGGCTGCTCCCGCCACGCAGTACCCTATCGGTAACACTGCCGAAAGCCCACCTGCTGATTCCAGAGCGTCCGTGAGTGGACATCGCAATCATATCGGCGTTGATTTCATCGGCAGTCTTGATTATTTCATCGGCAGCATGACCTACCACAACCACCACTTTCGTCTGAGCGCCCTTGTCTCTCAGACCTTTCCCCGCCTTTCTGAGGTATTGGGTCGCCTGTTTTTTCATTACTGCGATTTCGTCGCCGGTATATGGTACCCGGGCGGTCGCTTCTCCGGCGACGACATAATGCGATAGTGATGACAGCACCTGTATAAGAGTCACCTCTACCTTCGGTTCAGGTAATAATTTGGTAACCAAATCCTCTACATAAGGCAGGGCAGCCTCTCCGACTTTCGAACCGTCCAGCGGGACAAGTATCCTTTCCCTCATATTACGCCTCCCTAATATTTCGCTATCTGCTGTTTTAATCTCTCTATCTTATCGATCAGGGCTTCATGTTTGCCGCGTTCTTTCTCCACCACAGCTGCCGGCGCCCGGGTCAGGAATTTTTCGTCCTTTAGCATTTTTCCCACTCGCTCCGCT
Source organism: uncultured Dehalococcoidales bacterium (assembly GCA_964543495.1). Taxonomy (GTDB): domain Bacteria; phylum Chloroflexota; class Dehalococcoidia; order Dehalococcoidales; family UBA2162; genus CAYVOV01. Next base: position 9,325 of record CAZIYN010000049.1, read on the forward strand.
TCGGCTTCGGTTCCGGCTATTTCTTTCTCGAGCTTCTTTTTTTCGGCATCCAAGTCAACCATACTCTCCATCGGAATAACCACTTCGGTCTCAGTAAGGACCGTTACAAGAGTATTTTCACCCGCCGCCTCTTCCTTCCTGCCGCCGTGAACATTAACCGGCCTCGTCCTGCCGAGAGTCTCGATAGCTCCCGCATATGGAGCAATCGAGCTCTCAAACTCACCGGCGTATATATGCGTTTCAATCCATTTTGAATTATCGACGTTATACTGTGCACGAGCATTACGTATCGAACGGATTATCTCAGTTACCGAACCCATTATCCTTTCCGCTTCTACATCCGCCGATTTCTCGTCCGCCTGCGGATACTCGGTTATCATTATGGATTCATCCACTTTCTTTTCCGCAGGAAGATAAGGTTTCAGGTTCTGCCATAATTCCTCGGTAATAAACGGCATAAACGGGTGTAGGAGTCTCAGCGAGGTTTCGAGAACATCCACCAGAACGGGCAACGGTGAGGAGCTTTCGTCGTCCTGACGGAGGCGTACCTTGGCCAGCTCTATATACCAGTCGCAGTACTCGTTCCAGAGAAAATCATAAATCTGCTTCTGGGCTTCCGCGAACTGGTAGCCTCCTAAAGCTTTATTCATTCCTGATACGGTACTGTTCAGCCGGCTAAGAATCCAGCGGTCTTCCACAGGTAAAGTGTTACTCGGACTCACCGAATCAACCTTTTTCCCTTCGAGGCTCCTGATTACAAAACGGGCGGCGTTCCAAAGCTTGTTGGCAAAATTACGCCCCGCCTCCAGTTTTACATCAGATAACTTGCTGTCATTCCCAGCCGAGGTACCTGTCACTACAGCAAAACGGAGGGCATCCGTGCCATACTGTTCCAGAGTTTCGATTGGATTGATGACATTCCCCCTGACCTTGCTCATTTTTATCCCTACCTCATCACGGATAAGTCCATGGAGGTACACGGTATGGAATGGAACATCATCCATATCTTCCAGACCCATCATAATCATCCTAGCTACCCAGAACTGAAGGATGTCATATGCGGTCTCCATAACGGACGTGGGATAAAAATACCGCAGGTCTTCTGTATCGTTTGGCCAGCCGAGTGTGGAGTGAGTTACCAGCGCTGAGCTGAACCATGTATCCAGGACATCAGGGTCCTGCTCTATATTGGAAGAGTTACATTTACCGCATGTCTTCGGCTCATCCACAGCAACCGTCAACTCACCGCAGTCCCGGCAGTACCATACCGGAATCTGGTGTCCCCACCAGAGCTGCCGGCTGATGCACCAGTCACGGAGATTTTCCATCCAGTTAAGGTAGACCTTGCTGTAGTTGGAGGGGATAATGGTTACACGAC
>CAZIYN010000050.1:0-10416 GCA_964543495.1 uncultured Dehalococcoidales bacterium
GGCTGGAGGAGGCCCGGGGAGAAATAGCGGATTTAACGGAAGAACTGGAAAATACCAGTGATGAATTGTCGGATACCAAAACCGAACTGTCTCTGGCTGCCAGCGAATTGAGAACTACGAAGAGCAGCTTAAAGAGAGCAAATGATAACCTGGCGAATACGGAAGACCAGCTCGAAATAGCTCAGGGAACCCTCGAAGGACTCGGAATTACACTGATGTCCAGTAGAGAATGTAGAGATGTGAGGTTGGTAGATAATCCTGATGCTGAAAATCCCACCTGGGATGAGCTGATAACTTTCCTTGAAGAAGACAACACCGAGAATAATGAATATATCGCGAATGAATACGACTGCTCGGAATTTTCCAGGGACGTTCATAATAACGCAGAGGCAGCCGGAATTCGTGCTGCCGAGGTACAGTTGCGGTGGTCGAATGACAGATACGGTCACGCCCTGAATGCTTTCCTGACTGAGGATTACGGTCTGGTGTATATTGACTGCACCGGAGGTCCGGACACCGCCGCACGTGTTGTGAAAGGAAAGGTATACCGCGGAATCGAACCTTATTACATTACTCTGCAAAATATAAGAAACGATATTTGGTGGGACAGACTTGAAGCATATTACTATATATCCGCACAGCGAGGAGCTGAAGCAAAAACCTCAACCATCACTATATACTGGTAAAAACCCCGAACGAATTGACCTGAATACTATGATGCCCTATACTGGAATAGGGAACTCCGGTAAAAGAACTTTGAGAGGCAGATAAGCTTGCGAGAGTCCTGTGGAGTCGTAGGTATTTACGCTCCAGAAGAAGATGTAGCCCGTATAGCCTTCTTTGCTTTATTCGCTCTCCAGCACCGCGGACAGGAGAGCGCCGGAATCGCCACAGCCGATGGCAACAGAATCCAGAAATACGCCGAAATGGGACTGGTCTCCCAGGTATTCGACGAAGATTCACTCAGCCAGCTCAGCGGATATATCGCTATCGGTCATAACCGCTATTCCACAACCGGTTCGAGCCAGATAAGCAATGCTCAGCCTCTGGTAGCAGGTAAAGGCCCGGAAGCGATTGCTATCGCTCACAACGGCAACATCATCAATACAATGCACCTTTACGAGGAACTATCCGCTCAGGGCTTCGATTTCCAGAGTACTACTGATACCGAAGTCATTGCCAATCTTATTATCTCCGCTCCTGACAAGAAAATGGTAGACAAGATACGATATGCGATGAACAGACTTCAGGGAGTCTATTCATTAACCATCTTAACCAAAGACCACATGTTTGCAGTGCGTGACCCCCTTGGACTGCGTCCGCTGTGCCTGGGTAAGATAAACGGCGGCTGGGTAATAGCTTCGGAAACGTGCGCTCTCGACCATATCGGAGCCGACTTTGTCCGGGAAGTAGAACCTTCCGAGATAATCGATATCAGTAAAGAAGGTCTCAAGAGCTATCCGGGAAATACCGAGAGAAAAGCATTGTGTGTTTTCGAGTATATCTATTTTGCCCGTCTGGACAGCACCATCAACGGCAGGCTGTTGTACCAGGCAAGACGGGCGATGGGTGCCGGACTGTCCGAGGAGCACCCTGTAGATGCCGATCTTGTAGTGGGCGTACCTGAATCGGCTATTGCCGCCGCGGGTGGTTATGCCCACCAGTCCAATATCCCTCTGGCCGAAGGGCTGATAAAGAACCGCTATGTCGGGCGTACTTTTATCGAGCCTAACCAACGCATTCGCGACCTCGGCGTTCAGCTCAAGTTCAACCCGCTTTCCGAGGTACTCAACGGCAAGAGAGTGATAGTGGTAGACGACAGCATTGTCCGCGGGACAACCACGCCGCATATAATAAAGCTAATCAAAAAAGCAGGGGCAAAAGAAGTGCATATACGCATCTGTGCCCCTCCAATCCGTTTCCCGTGTTTCTTCGGTGTTGACATGGCTACCCGCTGGGAGCTGATTGCCGCCCAGAAGTCTATCCCCGAGATAAGAGACTATATCGAAGCCGATACACTGGGCTATCTCAGTGTCGAAGGTCTGGTTAAAGCCGTGGATTTACCGAGGGATATTTTATGCCTGGCCTGCCTGACCGGTGATTACCCGATACCCGTACAGATTCAGATGGATAAACTCGCCCTCGAAAGTATTACCCCGGACGAGCCTGCATCACTCGATGTCCGCCCGCGTTAAACATAAATAACCGTTTTGACATAACGGGTCCTTTCAAAGTAAACTTACTGGCAGAGAAAGACCACAAAAAGGGCAGGGGGCAGGAGGCTCGCTGTCCTTATTCATTAACAAATCCGGAGTATGAGAATATGAAACTGGATTTTTCTAAACTCGATAGAGCATTTAAACCGAAGACCCTGGCCGTGATAGGGGACAGGCCGAACGGGCTCTGGTTCCGTATGCTGGGCGATTTCAAGGGTAAAAAATATTCGGTACAGGTGAACCCGGAAACGGCCAAGGAGATTGAAGCCTCCGGAATACCTAACTACAAGAGTCTGACGGAAATTCCGGGACCTATCGACCTGGTAATTGTCTCGGCACCCAGGACCGCCGCACTGAGTGTGCTGGAGGACTGCATCAACTCCGATGTCGGCGGAGCCCATTTTTTCACAGCCGGGTTTTCAGAGACCGATTCGCCGGAGTGGACCGAAGTGGAGCGGAAACTCGCCGCCAGGGCAAAAGAGGCGGGCCTTCACCTTATCGGTCCCAACTGTATGGGAATCTACAGTCCCGCTTACGGAGTGGGACAGAATATCTGGGAATACACGGGCACGACGGACCCGGTGGCGATGATTTCACAGAGCGGCACCAACTGCACCACCTTCTGCCAGCTCGCAAATATCCAGGGACTGGATGTTACCAGGGCTGTCAGCTTCGGCAACGGCGTGGTGCTGGACTCACCGGACTACCTGGAGTATTTCCTGCAGGATGACGATATTAAGGTCATCGCCATGTACCTCGAGGGAGTCAAGGACGGCAGGCGCTTTATCGAGGTCCTGAAGAAAGTTACCCCGGTAAAACCGGTGGTGATATGGAAGGGAGGACGGACTTCCGAAGGAATCCGGGCAATCAACTCCCACACCGGCTCTCTTGCCATATCCAAGACGATATGGGACGCAGCGCTGAAGCAGTGCGGAGCGGTGCAGGTGGACAACGTCGAGGAACTAATCGATACCGTTAAAGCTCTGCTTTATCTCAAACCCATCTTCAGTAATAAAGTAGCAATCGCCGGAGGTTCCGGCGGACAGTCCGTAGCGATAGCCGACGCCTTCGGCGCCGAAGGGTTCGAACTGCCCCGGCTGACGGAAGAGTCATATAATGAACTTGGCACTTTCTTCAGCGTAATCGGCGCCGGTTATCCCAATCCGATAGATACCGGCGGTGCTAACCGCCAGCAGATAAAACGGATTATGGAAATACTTGAAAAAGACGCTAATATAGACAACCTAGTCCTGCAGTCAGGCGCACGTTTCCTCCTGTTCACCGCCACCAACCAGGACTACGATATACTCGCCGATATCAAGAAAAGGTCGGACAAGCCGGTAATGGCTGTCTACCCGTTCTCCACCCCTGACGACTTCAAACGGGTGATGGAAGATATCCGAGAGTTCCAGAAACGCGGCATCCCCTCTTTCCCCTCATTCGAGAGAGGCGCCCGCGCTCTCAGAAACACGTACGAATATTACCGGATGAAGAAGGGATGAAACGAAAGAGGAGGCTAACGCCTCCTCTTTCGAACACACCGACTAATATCTGAATTACATCTGTTGTGTCTCCCACTTACCGCGGTTAATCTCCATCAGGACGAATTTATAACCGCTTCTTTCCATCTGCCCGCAGGAGGAGAATCCGCACTTCTTAAAACACTTCCGTGCCCTTTCGTTCCATTCCAGGGTTTTCAGGTGAATGCGGTCGAGGCTTGTCCAGTTGAATATATGGTCGATAAGGGCGGCTATCACTTCCACGCCGTAACCCTTGTCCCAGTAATCGCGGTCGCCAATCATTATCCCCAGTTCGACTTCGCTCCTGAATCTATCGATATTATAGTAGGAGCAATTGCCGATGTGCCTGCCATCCGGAGTGTCTATTGCAAACTGCTTGTTGTTCCTCCAGGGATGGAGTATCTCTTCCGTATAATCGGAAAGGTACTCCGAATAGGGCATCGTCAGTACCGGGGCGGCGTCCAGCCGGGCGAGCTCGGGGTCGGTCTCCCAGGCATAGTCGTCCCAGGCATCCTCTATCTTCTTGTCACGCAGTATTATCCTGCTACTGGTAATCATATTGAAAATTCCTAAATCCCGAAGGTCAGCGGAGCTTCACCGAGGTCTATCTCCTGAAGAGCCTGCTCGGCCATCTGGCGAATAGCGTCGTTATCGCTTTCAAGGCACTGCCGCAGGCATTCTTTAGCCTGGGCATTGCCGATTTTCCCGAGTGCTTGGATAGCCGCCATTCGGACATCCATATCGGAATCGTCCAAGGTCTGGATAAGATAGGGTACACATTCCTCTTCTTCAATCTCACCGCAGGCGCCGGCGGCTTCATAACGTACCTCTGCATCCATGCTCGAAAGCTCTCTTACCAGGATGGGCATCCAGACATTGTTGCAGCTCTTACCCATCGCGTAAATGGCGCTGGCTTTAAAACCGGGCAGGGTGCTTTTATAGGCTTCACCGATTGCATCCTGCACCTGCGGAATGCTTACTGCAGCTATTGCCTCAAGGGCGCGACGGTTTACCTCCGGACCTTTTTCCCTGTCTTTGAAAGCCCTGAGCAAAGCTTCCTGCAACCCGGGAATATACTCTTCACGCAGTTTCCCGAGTTCGGCAAGCACAGTGTATTTTCCGAGAGCCGTAGCGGCAGCAGCCTGGACGATTTCGGAACCGTCCTGTTCCAGCATATCGATAAGGGAGTCTATTAGTGAAACTTCCTCGTTTTCCCACAGGCCCTCGATAGCCTTGCACCGCACTTCGTCGAAATCGTCTTTAAGGCAGACCCTGAAAATAGCATCGAAATTAAGCACCAGGTTGTCTTCGACAAGCTCAACGAGCCTTTCCACAATCTGCTGCTTCCGCTCCGGAATAATCTTCTTCCAGCAGTCCTTGAAGACGCTCATTTCCTCCGGAGTAAGGTTCGAAAGCTCTACCAGCTCCGTATTTATCAGGAGCTTGTCTTTCCTGGCGAGTCCGGTAACCAATTTTTTAATTTCCGAAGGCATTGCAGCTTTCCCTAGTCCTCTTCGTCTTCCTCTTCTTGGTCGCCATATTCCCAGATAGGTTCGGTGAAGAGGTCAATATATTCTCCCATAGCTTCGGCGGCAAGCTGTTTAATCCTCTCCCTGGTCTCAGCCGCCTGCTGTGAAAGCTCGTAGGTATCTATCTCTATGCCCAGCATCTGGGGCAACACCGAAAATATCGCCAGGGCAGCCATCGGGTTCTGAACGCGGGTGGCGTATGAAGGGACCTCTCCGAGCAGACAGATGCCCTCGATATTCCGCTCTTTAGCAACCCCCAGAAGAAGCCCGTTCAGCCCGGAAATATGGAGGTTGCCCCTCTGAATGAGGTCGCGTTCTCTTAGCTCATCCGTAATTTCCGGTACCGTAGCTACTCCCCATACATTGGGCTGCTCCGAGTGATGGATACGGGTAATAGCTGCCGCGCAGGTATAGACCCTTTTCGCCCCGAATCTAATCCCGACATCCAGTACGCAGTTCGCCAGCTCGTAGGCATTCGCCGACGGCTGGTCGTCGCCGATAAACAGGATAATATCGCTTTTTCCTTCGCCGTTTTTCCAGTAGTAAAAAGCGCTCCGCGGGAACTGGGGCGCCTCGACGACGTTGTCCCTGACCGCTACTCCGATGGGGTCGAAGAAATGCGAAGCCTCGATTTCTCCCAGTCTCTTGAATTCGAGCTTTCTCTCCAGGTAGTTGGCTACGAGCATCGAGACGTTGCCGATGCCTGGCCAGGCAGCCAGCAGGTTGGGAGATTCCAGTTTCGGTCGGGCGTATATCTTTACAATACTTTTATCCATTTTTATTCCTATATCTCAATGCGAGTTTCATTTTCTGTCATTAAAAGGAGTCTGCCTGAGGCGGATGACCCGGCAATCTCTATTTATAATGTAACCCTATCCCCTGTATCCCTTCAGGGAGATACCCTTCTGGGTGAACCCCTTCCCCTTCGATAAGGGGAAGGTGGAAGTGCTTTATATGAGAGAAGCTCCGCCCCTCTCAACTCCCCATTGTTAATTATACTCATTTATCATTCTGGCGAAAACCAGAATCCAGTCTTATTGCCCCACCTGGATTCCCGCCTTCGCGGGAATGACAGTGTATTTCCATAATAACCTTTTTAACTTCTCCCTTTCATAAAGGGAGAATGAGAGGGATTTTAAATCCTTTTAAGTGTTGCTGGTCGCTTATTTCATTTACTCGCCACGGACACGGCAAAGAGGTATATGGGAGGGGTATTGAGAATGCCGCCCACCCACCGGGACTCGCTGCCGATAGCCGCAATGTCTTTTAAAAGTTTATATATATTTCCGGATACCATTGTATCCTTAACCCTACCAACTATTTTACCATTTTCAATCTTGTAACCTAAAAGCACGTTGCCGCTGAAATCGCCGCCGAGTACGTTCCCCTGGCTGGCTCCCATAAGCTGTTCCACTACCAGACCTTCCTTAATATCGGCCAACATTTCATCGAATGTAGTATCACCTGCACCGATAACCAGTGCGTTGGGAGATGGGGAAGGCAAATTGCCGCCGCCCCTCCGTCCGTTTCCGGTGCTGTCGGTGCCGGCAAGCCCGGCTGTCTGGAGGTCATAAAGGAAACTCTTCACCACGCCCTTTTCTATAAGCGGCGTCCTGCGCGCCGGAATACCCTCGTCATCGCAGGGCCGACTGCTGGGACGGAAGGCTGCCAGCGGGTCGTCGGTAATCCCGAATCTCTCGTCGAAGACCATCTGACCCAGTTTATTGCCGATTGGTGATGCCCCTTCGTAGACCGTTTTGCCATTGAAGGCAGCCATAAGCGGCATCAGGAAGGCGCTGGCAATTCCATGGGCGGTGAATATTACCGGCAGGGGACCTGTCCTTACCGGTGCCTGTTCTCTTGCCCTCTCGAGCTGTTTCAGGACTTCGCCGGTAATAATACCGGTATCAAGTACGGGGCTGCATGAACTCCTGGTATCACCCACGAAAAGCATATCCGTACCGCGAATCAACTGTCCTTCGATACCAATGCCGAAAACTGTCTTCTTATAGTCGGCATGACCGCCGCGGGAATTCATAATTTTCACGGACATCTCCGCTTTGCTGACTCCCCCTTCGCAGAGGAGCCCGGGAGTATCATCTATGAGTGCTTTTATAATGGTATCGCCCAGATTTTTCATCTCGCCGGTGGAAACAGCTTCGATAGCGGTATCGAAAATTTCAACTTCCGGGTATGACACTTTCGACGGAAACTCGAATTTGGCTTCCATACCGAACTCCGCCGTCTCAATAGCCATGTCCACCAGGCTCTGGCTGTCCTCCAGACCGGTAGCCGTGGAGTAACCGATTCTGCCGTCCTTTATAATGCGAAGAGCAATACTGGTGCTCTGACTGCTCTGGATATGCTTGAGACGGTTGGTTTCGAACTGAACCGAGGTGTCTTCCGAGGTAACGGTATATACTTCCGCTTCACCGGCTACTTTTTTTACTTTTTCAAGGATTTCTTCCACTTACCCACCTCCGAGCAGACAGTTACGGATTCTGATATGGGGACTGCCGTTTGAAACGGGCAGCGGCGACTGCCCTCCCTTGCCGCAGCCGCCGCCCTGGTTCATATCGAGGTCGTTTCCAATAGCGTCGATGTTTTTCAGGGTGGAGAATACGTTTCCGGTCAGCACCACCGGGCGTAGCGTTTCGGCAATCTTACCGTTCCGAATCATATAGGCTTCACCGGCGGAGAAGGTAAACATTTCCATACTCGTTGTCCCGCCGTACCAGTTCTTAGCGTAAACACCTTCTTTAATATCACCTATAATATCTTCGAAGGACGCCGTTTGCGGCTCTATATACGTGTTTGTCATCCGCACAATCGGCGGGAAGCGGTAGCTAATCGACCGGGCATTACCGGTGGGTTTTTCATTCATTCTGGCGGCGGTCTCCCTGGAATGGAGCCTGCCGACCAGATTGCCCTCTCTAATCAGATAAGTCTTCGTGGAAGGTACGCCTTCATCGTCATACTTGAAACTGCCCCGCAGGTCGGGAACGGAGGCAGAATCTATAATGTTGAGTTGAGGTCCTCCGAACTCTTTCCCCAGCACCATTATCTCCCGCATCTGGTCGTTTTCATATACAAAATCGGCTTCCGAAAGGTGCCCGAAGGCTTCGTGGACGAAAACTCCGGCAAGGACGGGGTCGAGTACCACCGTGTGCTCGCCGCCTTTGACCTGAGGGGCGGAAAGCATCTCGACCGCTCGCCGGGCCATCTCTTCCACCTTATCGTTTATACTCTCGATTGCCGAGAAATCGCCCAGACTTCCCAGACTCAGTCCCACCTGCTGGACTTCATTGCCGTCGGAGGCGACGGCTGTCAGGCGCAGGGTAACGTCTTTTCTCTCCTGTTTTATAAAACTTCCGGCGGAGTTCAGGAATATGGTGCTCTTTTTACCATCGCCGTAGCCTATGGTGGACGTCTGGATACCGGGAATACTCCATATAATTTCATTGTATTCGTCGAGCTGCTGTTTTTTCTCATTCAGGGACATCTTCAGCGGGTCTTTCCCCTTATCGACGGTGGCACTGTCCACCATCGGGACAACTTCACCGAGCTCGATTCCTTCACCGCCGATGAAGCTTGCCTGCTCGATGGCCGTTTCAATCCTTTTCTCCAGTCCGTCGAAGCTGTTAAAGCTGACGAAACCCCAACCGCCTTTTACCAGCGCCCTAACGTTTCCGCCCACGGCTGTGTTTTTATTGGTGGATTCCAGGGTCCTGCCGCGATAGGCAATACGGCTCGTCTGGCTTTCTTCGAGGTGGACCTCTATATAATCAGCTTTGTATTTCTGCAGAGTCCCTTCCAGACTCTTTCCTAATTCTTCAATACCCGGCATAAATTTTCACACTCCGAATGAATACAGGGGACTAATTCGATTATAACAAAAGGGGGCTATACTGAGTAAACCCCCTTCTATTATTCAGATAAAAACTATTATTTCCTCTCGATAATCATCGCCATTCCCTGTCCGCCGCCGATGCAGAGAGTAGCCAGACCGAGTTTGTAGTTCTCACGTTTCATCTGGTGGGCAAGAGTAACGATTATTCTGGCACCGGTGCAGCCGATAGGATGACCGAGAGAGATACCGCCACCGAGAGGGTTCGTTTTCTTCAGGTCGATATCCGGTAACTCCCTGATTACGCCGAGTGACTGCGAAGCGAAGGCTTCGTTAAGCTCGATGCAGTCCATATCTTTCAGAGTAAGACCGGTTTTTTCGAGCACTTTCTTTACCGCCGGGACGACACCGAGCCCCATATAAGCCGGGTCGACACCACCGGCAGCATAAGCACGGATGTAAGCCAGCGGCTTGAGCCCCAGTTCGTTCGCTTTCTCTTCTGACATCACCACCAGAGCGGCTCCGGCATCGGTTATCGCCGAGGCATTACCCGCTGTGACTCCACCGTCGGACTTGAATGCCGGGCGCAGCCTGCCGAGGGCTTCCATCGATGTTTCTCTGGGATGCTCGTCGACCTCGAAAAGTTGCGTTTCTCTTCTGACAACGATTTCCACCGGGACAATCTCATCCTTCAATACGCCTGACTTAATCGCCGCCAGAGCACGGTTGTTACTTTCGAGAGCGAACTGGTCCTGCTCTTCTCTGGTAATACCGTACTTCTCGGCGATATTCTCGGATGTCATACCCATATGGTAGTTGTAGAAAATCTCCCAGAGACCGTCATTCACCATGCCGTCGACGAGCTCGGTATTGAACATCCTGGCTCCCCACCTTGCCGTAGGTGCATAGTAGGGGACGCAGCTCATATTTTCGGTACCGCCGGCAATAATTACATCGGCGTCATCGCATTTTATCGCCTGGGCTGCCAGAGCTACGGATTTTATTCCGGAGGCACAGACCTTGTTTACCGTGAAGGCGTTGGCTTCCTTGGGAATACCGGCGTAAACGGATGCCTGCCGGGCCACGTTCTGTCCCTGGCCCGCCTGGATAACATTACCCAGAATAACTTCGTCAATCTGGACTTCCTTAAGGGAATCATCCCAGTCGGCGTATTTCTGCTCGAGTTCGATAACACCCTGGTCTTTAAGCCCGTCGGGGGAATAGGCACGCAGGTCTGTATCATATTTCGGTTTCAGGCCTGCCTGTTTCAGGGCACCTTTTATGGCAATCGCACCCAGCTTCGT
>CAZIYN010000050.1:10426-10670 GCA_964543495.1 uncultured Dehalococcoidales bacterium
TGGCTATCGCCGTCCTGGCGCCGCTGACGATTACAACTTCTCTCATTAATCTCTCTCCTTTTTCAGATACTGTTATTATTTTTTACTGTAGTCGTAGAATCCCTTTCCGGATTTCTGTCCCAGCCAGCCGGCGGCAACCATCCTTCTAAGCAGGTTGGGAGCGATATATCTGTGCTCGTGCAGAGTTGCATAGATACCGTCCGCCATGTCCAGGACGATATCGTTACCGATAAGGTCGGCGAGC
>CAZIYN010000051.1:0-10611 GCA_964543495.1 uncultured Dehalococcoidales bacterium
CAGTTACCTGTTCCTGTGCCTGGACGGTGCTGTCTATTGCAACACAGGCCCATATCATAAAAGCCGAGATTATCACCGCGCTTATCATTAATTTCCAGAGTTTCATTTCCGTTTTCCTTTGTTGCTTTCTACTATATATAACGGATAAAACCCTGAAAGGTTAGTAAAAAAGAATGATAAAATAGTGGATATCAAACCTGTTTTAACGGTGTCAGTACTAAGATAGAACCTGTACAATGGGAGGTTCGGTAATAACTAGTATTTTTACCTGTTTTCTCCTGATATTAGACATTATTGAATTTACTAGAAACACATCACCCGAATTATCACTAACTATGTAATCTTGTTAACATATTTGGAAGAGATATAAGGAGTATGGCTTTATTAACATTTTTAAGGACTATCTTGAATCTTATTCTCAGAAGAATAGGTCCCGTGGTATCGGTATAGCTCTCCAGCTTTTAGGCAATGAAAAATAATTTCGGCTAGTTTACCCATAGTATTGACCAATGCCATCTTCCTCGGCTTACCTTTAGCCACATTGCGTAGGTAGTAATCTTTAAAGTCATTATCGGAAACGTTTTTTCTCACGCAGCCGAAACATACCTGGAATAAAACCCTCCTCGCACTTCGGCTTCCCTCTCGACCATATCGGCTCTTCCCCAAACTCAATCCTGACTGAGTACGACTATTGTAGACACCCAGTGCTTTTCGCAATTTCTTCTTATTTGACCATAAGCTAATGTCCTTAATTACACCAATGATAGTAGCTGCTGCAATTTCGCCAAGTTGAGGAAATGAAAGTAGGACCTCGCCGTATGGATGTGACTTCACCTCTCTACGAATTGTTTCAGTAAGATCGTCACATTTAATTATTGCTTTATTTCTCTGTTTGGCCAGCTCTCTAATTAACCGGGTATAGGAATTATTGCGTATTCCGACTGTCTCTTTAGCTAAATCTACGAGTTTCTCTTTTGCTTTATTCGTGAGAACTTCTTCAGTTTGAAAATCGTTGCTTTCTAAAATACTTTCGGGAGAAGGGTATTTATGAATGATCTTTAGTAGATCTGTAAAGCATTGAGATTCTCCTTCAGGGAATGTAGCGATTAGTAGATGATGCAATCGGTTGGTAACTTGAATAATAAGCTTCTTGAATAGCCATCGTTGTAAAACAAGAGTGTTTAGAAAACTGGCCTTCGAACGTAACTGAGGAGTAGTTCTTGATATTCGGAAGGAAATACCATGTACATCGCTAAGATATAATAGGTATGCAGAACCTATTGCGTCAATGACATCGCTCTTACTTTCTTGGTCTAGGAGGCGTTCTCTGGCTGCCTTAACAGCCTTGGATTCGAGGTGGTACACATTGTATCCTTTTGAGTCAAGGAAATAAACCAGGGGCTCCGAATAATGTCCCCCGGTGTGATCGATTGCAATGGCCACATCGTCTGATTTTAATGTATACTCTCGAATTGCTTCATCAAGAATTGCGAAATCGGACTTACAATTAGAGATAACGAGGGGTTGAACTTTCCTCCATAAAGTATCAGAATTTTCTAGCAAGGTTGTTGGTATAATTGCAGCAACATGGAGTTTACTATGGATGTCAATGCCAACATAAAGACTTTTTGAAATACCCATAGATTGATTACCTTGTTTAATATTCAACAGGTTTAACAGGGGCAAGCAACTGATTCGATGTGACCACAATTACGCTGGGCTTTATATGTTATATTAAGCCAATCATTCATCCGATCTTGCATCGCTAAAAATCTCGGCCAAGATGTTCTTGGGTTTACTAATGTTACTCAATGGTTTTCCTCGTTCTTGTTAACCAATATTATATAAGGCCTCAGCCTGCCCCTTCAAAATACCTGAAGCGGGTCTAATATAATTGCAGTGATCACTGCAATTATATTAGACAATTAGTTGCACACAGAGGTGATAATATGCCTGTATAAATATTGAGAGTAATGTACGCTATCCGACTCATTCAATAAATCTTATAAATATTTATTTATGGTTATATTATCTATAATAATTATAGTATTGTCAATGATGAGTTCATTGTCATCTATTTGTGACTATATTTTCTAAATTATATAAAATATAGTCTAACTAAAGGTGTTTCGATGACGGATAAAAATTACGCTGGTCGAAATCAATCAGAACGAATATTCCTTACTTTCAAGGAAGCGCAGGATTTTCTTGGAATTAGCCACCAGACTCTTTATAAACTAATAGGCAAAGGATTACCTTCCCACAAGATAGGTAAGAAGAGAGTCTTTTTAAGAGAAGAGTTGATCCAGTGGATAAGAGATAACTAGGCTTACTAATTATTCCGCTAAGCCTCGAATTTATACATTGCTGTTACTCTACTAATAGCATCTAACTCCAATATCCGTAGAAAGCATTGAACTTTTCTCTTCACATAAGTATAGTGTGGTTAAAGATATCGTTTTCTTGATCAATGAACAAACTCTCTTTTTCATAAAGTGGTAACAAATTGTGACCAGAATACCAATTAAGGAGGAAGAATGGTAGGGAAATTAGCCTCGAAATTGCCAGAAAGAGGGATTAAAAATCACCTGAATGGGGTTCAGGTGGTCGGAGGTTCAAATCCTCTCGCCCCGACCAGTAATTTAGCCTCGAATTTCACCAAAATCCCGGATTATATTTCGGAAAAGTAATTCAGTGTTAATATAACTGTTATCACTTTTCCCGATAAAGCTTCCTCAGTAGAACTCTTCAAGCAACTCACCATCATCCAGCAAAACAAAGATTTTTCCAGCAAACAACTTGCATGTACCCTGGGTTTCGGTACCACCCTGAGATTTTACCGTGATAATTTAGGATGGATGCAAAAGCGACCTACGGCTGAGTATAAAGAGAAAAGACTCTGTATTATCTGGATTTCCTGTGATAAACTTATAAGCAAAGTAAGACTAATCCAGCGACAAAACCGGAGGATTAAATGGCTAAGATACTGGTAACAGGGGGACGTGGTTTCATTGGCTCTAATCTCGTTCCAGAGCTGAGAAGCAGGGGGCACGAAGTATGGGTCTGCGACCTGGGGCAAGCTGAAGACCCGCAATATATTCGCTGTGACGTTTCCAGATACCGGCAGATTGAGAGAATATTCGAGCAGCATAACTTTAATTACGTTTATCATCTTGCCGCAGAATACGGGCGCTGGAACGGCGAAGATTATTATGAGAACCTCTGGTTAACAAATGTTGTTGGCACCAAGAACATGATACGGGCACAGGAGAATAATAAATTCAAGATGATATTCTTTTCCAGCGCCGAGGTCTACGGGGATTACGACGGTGTGATGAGTGAAGACGTAATGGAAAAAATCCCCATCAAGCAAATGAATGATGTTCTGCTGAAATGCTAACGGAACACCTGAAAACAATTGACAGTTACATTCTTATCTGATAAAGTGCACGAAAATGATAGTATTGGTCTTAATGGGGATAAAATGAAGATTTCAACAAGAGGAAGATACGGGACAAGGGCTCTGGTGGAACTTGCTTTAGACGTTGGTGAAGGTCTTACCCTTCTCAAGGATATAGCTAGGAAGCAGCAGATTTCACAGAGATATCTCGAGCATGTCATACGGCCTCTCGTCACTGGCGGTATTCTGAGAAGCACAAGGGGCGCCGGAGGTGGTATAACGCTGGCAAGGTCTCCCGAAGAGATAAAGATGAGCGAGGTAATGCAGTTGCTCGAAGGTTCTATTGCGCCCGTAGATTGCGTGAACAATAAAACGATTTGCGAACGTTCCGATACCTGCGCCGCTCGCGATATCTGGTGCGACCTTCAAAATGCGATTAATGGAGTCCTGGAGTCCACCACTCTGCAGGACCTGGTCGACAATCAGAAGAGTAAAGGTCCGTCTCCCGCTGATATCGATGAAAATTCACGGTGTTAAAAGTAGTAACCGTCTCCGGATATCAATACGGGCACTACCAGCGTAGTGACCGTAAGTTTTTATTATACGTCGAACTTCTTCCTGAAGGCTTCCGGGACAGGCACCGATTTCTGTTTGATGTAATCGAAGAAGACAATGCCCATTTTTGCCCGGGCTATTTCCTCACCGGTGGCGGAATCGGATATCCTGAAGACAAAGTCGCACCCTTTTTTAGAGAAGTCTGCAGGAGCAAGTTCGAACTTCAGGACCTGCCCGTAATGTCCCTGTTGTTTGTAAACGACGGCAACATCGGCAGCGATAATGCCGGCACCGTTAACGTTCTCCTGCGAGTAGTTGATGCTGCGCATGAATCTGACGCGGGTCTCTTCTATCATAGACAGCAGTGAATTATAGCTCATATGGTTTCCCCGGTTAATATCCCTTGCCATCACTGGGATTTCCGTGGAGAAAGCGAATTTATCGGGGAGCTCTATTTTTATGCGAGCCATTCTGATACCTGCTCCTGTTATCCGGAATTACTGAAAAGATGCTGTGTGCCTGATGATTATTACGTATAGTGGATATATGATAATATATCTCAGATTGGTTATAATATTCAAGATGATTCAGCTACAGTCGGTTCAAACGGAAGGAGGCCTGTAATGGTGAAACTGAATAAAAGCAAAGAGGAAATCATAAAGTTAGCCGAAAAACTCGGTGTTGAATACGAGGCACAGTACAGAGGGTGCTGCGAGTCGACCTTCCTGGCGATAGCCGATGCTTTAAGAGAGGGAGGTATCGAAATCTACCCCAAGGAAATGGAAGAGAAGATATATTCCGGACTGTGCCAGCTTACTGCCGGCATCTGCATGACCGGTGAGGGAAGCTGCGGCGCAATAATAGGTACTGCGATGGCTTACGGTATGGCTATGGGTATTCCTCAGCACAGCGACGACTCTGCCCGTGCATTCAAGGCTGCTCTCGGGCTGAGGAGAACGCTGCTGGATAAATTTTACGAAAAGTACCGTTCGACACTCTGTAAAGACATTATGAGAAAATACTTCGGGAAAGCCTGGTACCTGGAAGATAATGATATGACACAGGAGTTCCTGAGCGTAACAGACGGGTGTGTTATCAGGTCGACCGCGGCTCTCGGTGTCGAGATTATCCTCGACGCGCTTGAGAGACGTGAAAAAAGAAATAAGTAGTCCTGTTTAATATTCCGTTTCTTGACAAAGACTTTTTGCTGGAATAAATTCTTAGTTACCTCTTATTAATCTGAACGGTTCCGGATAATCAAGGTTATATCGTTTAAGCGGAGTTTATTATATGCAGGAAACCGCTTCCGTAATCGCTTTTGTTGGTATCCTGGTCTTCCTCGCCCATCTGTTCACCGGGATATTCAGCAGGACAAAAATCCCCGATGTCCTGTTTCTGATTGCAATCGGTATCTGCGTGGGGCCCGTGTTCGGTTTTTCATCTCCGGAGCTGTTCGGCGCCGTGGGTCCCGTTTTCACTATCATCACCCTTATTATTATCCTGTTCGAAAGCGGCCTGACACTGAAGCTCAGCACCCTCCGCTCCGCACTGGGTGGCGCTATGACTCTGGCCCCGCTTACCTTTTTTTCCACGATGGGAGTTGCTGCCGGATTTGTAATCTGGCTGACCGACCTCGAAGTGCTGCCCGCGTTTATACTGGGAGCTATTATCGCCTCTACCTCGGAAGCCGTGATTATCCCGCTGGTGAACCAGCTGCGGGTAAGGGATGATACTCAAACGCTGCTGTCCCTGGAATCATCGGTAAACGATGTCCTGAGCATCGTTATCACAGTTACCCTGGTACAGGCATATACTCTCGGCGAATTCCAGGTAGCTTCCGTATCCGGCGACCTGATTGCCTCCTTCGTGGTGGCGATTATTTTCGGAGTTATCGGCGCTTTCATATGGTCGATACTGCTCAACAGGATACACGTTATCAAGAACGCGATGTTCACCACGCCCGCTTTCGTATTCGTTATATTCGGTATCGTGGAGACACTCGGTTTCAGCGGGGCAATCGCTGCGCTGACCTTCGGTATTACCCTGGGGAATATAGAGTCGATTAACCTGACAATTTTCAAGCCTTCGACCGCGCAGGAGCCGGTCGGGCTTACCGAGACCGAAAAGGTGTTCTTCAGTGAAGTTGCCTTTTTACTGAAAACGTTTTTCTTCGTCTACCTGGGGATATCAATCGAGCTTATCAGCGGACAGCTTATCACCATCAGCCTGATTCTGACAGTGTTAGCTTTCGTCCTCCGGATACCGGCAACGAAGCTGTCCCTGAAGAGTTCTCTCCCGCTGAAAGACATGTCTATAGTAGCGGTTATGGTTCCAAAGGGTCTGGCGGCGGTAGTACTGGCTTCTCTTCCCCTGCAGCAGGGAATTCCGGGCGGAGAACTGATTCAGAACCTGACATACGGCGTAGTCCTGCTGAGTATCGTGGGTACTTCACTGCTGGTGATGCTGATTGATAAAGCAAAGCTGTATGCGGTTTATGGCTGGCTTTTCTCTCCGAGGCTTCCCCGCTTCTCAACCGGAAGGGCGATGCGCAGGGAATCGCTTAAAAAAGAAGTGGAAATAGTATCGGCGGGGCCGAAACTATACAACATGCAAGATAAAGTTGACAGCGACGTCGATGAACAGGGCCAATCCGAAGGTAATGAATCAGTCTGAGTGCACTTTCTCGCGGGCTTTGTGCATAACTTTTTTAACGGTTGCAGACAGGGGTTTGCCTTTGCCGTTTTCCTCGAAATAACGTATAACCGTATCCAGTGCCCTGTTTTGTGCATCGGAGGTCTCTATAACTTCTATTGAAATACCTTCCGGACTCTGGAGGCATACAAGGTGTCCTGTAGTACCTTTTTTCTTCATAGCGGTGAGTTTTCTTTTTGTCCTGGTGATGGGTTCCAGGAACAGGTTTGTCAGGACGATATCACCGTCGTTATCGAGCACCAGCGCCGGTCTCTGGCCGGGCGGAGTGCTTTCGATTCCAGGCAGCAGTTTCAATATTATTAAAGGGAAAGCGTATTCAGCCTTGTAAATGGGGACCGAAACCTCCATATCCTCTTCTCTGTAATAGGGTAATCTCTGTAGAGGCTTCGATGGAGCCGTGAATATATCTCTGCTGGCGGCGGCTGCTTTTTCTTCCAGCATTTCTCTGTATTTTGTTTCGCCCAGCTTTATAATTTCTTTGGGGTATTTTTTGAGCACGTCCGGGATTATCGAGCTTCTGAGGGCGTGCTCGGTTATTCGTTCCAGCGCGTATATTTCATTTTCTCCTATCTCGACGTAAAAGGGAGAGTATTTATCCTCTCCTTTATCCAGGTAGACCGTGGCATAGTTCGCAGGAGAATCATCCGTCTGTTCGACCGCTTTCCTGATGCGCTGATAGGTAGACCTCCCCAGTAGCTGGGTGAAGAGGTTTCCATCCGTATCGCAGGACAGGATGCGTACCTTGTTTTTTGGCCAGCTTTCCTTCCCGAGTTTTACCGGCATCAGCAGGAGTGAATGGTTGGCCCTATTTCGTTTAAACATCATTATGTATCTTTAGTGTGTACCTTATTATACACCTTTAAGATAAAAGGCAATAATCCGGCATACCGGTACCGTAGTTCTATCTTTCGCGGTTGTGGCTTCTCAGTTCTACCAGAATTTCCCTTAGCAGGAGAAGCTGCAGACGGCGGAACTGGATATCGCTCGACAGCTTGCCCCACTTCACCGGGTCTTCCGAAAGATAGGCTTCTGTAATTTCCAGAATGTCCTGTGGCATAGTTAGTTCTCCTATTTAATAAAGACGATTCCGATTGTTACGGCGCAGGGTATTTCGTCGAGGTCGCCCAGCAGGGCGTATGATTCCCAGCCTGCCTTATTTATAAGGTCGACCACGTCTATCCCCATAGCTTCCATCGACGGACGGGCGCGCTGGGGGAACCGGCACCTGCCGCTGTCAAGAAACTGGCAGACCAGCCCGTTGCAGAGATAGTCTTTGCAGGAACCTCCGCTGAATCCGATAGCCAGGTGATAGCCGTCTTTATACGCCTGTTTCTCTAATTCGTAAACGACATCGGCACTCTTACGGTGAAAAGACAGGGTTTTTCTCTGGCTTTCTCCCGTTCCCGACTTCTGAGGGGCGTAGTCCTCCATCGGCTCGACATTGCACTTGACCAGCACCGCCTTCGAGTATCTGCCGAAGGCTTTACGTACCAGGTCGAGGTCGGGAGCATTCGGCGGGCAATTAGGTGTCTCCCCGGCGCGGAGACACCGCGGTACCAGGCACTTCAGGCGGACGCGTTCATCGACGATAACGTCTCCGGCGGGGATGATAACGGCGTCCGTTGCTCCCATCTCGATAACCGATTTACGGTATCGTTCGAGGTCCTGGTTGAGTTTCTCTTCGCTGACGGCATCGCCGAGGGTCCGGACTTTTCTGCTGTCTTTCACCATTTTCCTGCCTCCGGGGTAGAGTCCATTTTACATCTAACCTTACCGGGTATCAAGAAAAGCAATGATACAGGCGGCGATAAAATAATTTGTTGCTGCCTGCCAGTCTCAATGATACAATCGGACTAACCGTATATTATGTCTGTGATGAAGAAACTTATGTTCTCTGTAGAAAGCGATATCGAACCTCAGAAGAGGCGGTACAGGTGGCTGATTCTGGCGGTCGTCTGGCTTTTATATGCTGCTTTTGGCATGAGTATAAGTTCTATGCCGCCGGTGGTTACCCCAATGCTCAGAGACCTTAATATGTCCTATGGGGAGATGGGATTTATACTCGGCACCTGGCAGCTTGTTTATATTCCGGTTGCCATTACCGCCGGTGCCGCAATCGATAGATGGGGAATTCGCCGTTCTCTTTTCGTCGGAGGCGTGGTTATGGCGCTTTCCATGGGACTGCGCTACTTTGCCACGGGATTTACAACACTGCTGCCGATGGTAGCATTATTCGGTATCGGTGCTCCTCTTATCTCAGTAGGGGCACCCAAAGCGGTCTCCGAGTGGTTTGGCGGCAGTAACCGGGCTATCGCGGTGGGTATCTACACGACAGCCCCCGTGATAGGCAACCTGATTGGGCTCTCTGCGACGAACAGCGTGGTAATGCCACTGACCGATTACAGTTGGAGACTTACTTTTTTAAGCTACAGTTGCCTTGTCCTTGTAATTGCCGTTATCTGGGGTATTTTCGCACGGGATGCCGGAAGAAACGGGGATTTTACAGAAAAAAGTCTAAAGGAAAGTTTTACAAAACTGCTGAAAGTACCTAATGTCAGAATTGTCGTTATTTCGGCGTTGTTCACGTTATTTATGCAGCACGGTTTTATGCACTGGCTGCCCAAGATACTCGAAAACAGCGGTCATTCACCTGAAGTTGCGGGATATATGTCTTCAGTTCCGCATATCGCTGCACTACTGAGCGTCCTTTTGTTACCCCGGCTTGTAAAGCCGCATTTACGCAGTCGTATAATCGGAACGCTAGCAATATTGTTGGGAATTGCCCTGATGGTTGTGGTAACATCATCCTCCAATATAGTTTCAATCGTCGGACTTCTGTTACAGGGGGCGACAGGTCCGGCATTGGTACCGATGCTGATGCTTGTCGTCATGAACGACCCGGAGGTCGGTTCGGAGAATATGGGGTTGGCGGGGGGTATCTTCTTCTCGGTGGCTGAAGTCGGCGGTTTTACCGGTCCTCTGATGATGGGAGTTATGGTGGACGTTACCGGCTCGTTTCTGTACGGGGCATCCGTTCTGGCAGGAATGGGAGCAGTAATATGCATTCTGACTTTATTTCTCAGGAAAACGGAGGAGTAATGTACAGGCTAATAGAGACGCATGCTCATCTGGACGAAATAGAAGATATAGACAGGGTAATTTCGGAGGCTAAGGAGACCGGACTGATAGCCATTATTGCTGTAGGTCAGGACTCTGCCTCCAATCGAAAAATCCTAGAACTTGCGGAACTTTATAAAAAATTTGTTTATCCGGCGCTGGGCCTGCACCCGTTCAATATCGGTAGCGTGGATGTTGAGTCGGAACTGGAATTCATCGAGTCCAATATAGACAAAGCCGTGGGAATCGGAGAAATCGGACTCGATTACCATAAACGGGTCAGGGCGCAGGCGGACAAGTCACTCCAGGCAGAAGTGTTAAGACGCTTGCTGAAGATAGCCGGGAAGCATAAAAAACCGGTAATGGTGCATACCCGTTATGCCTGGCGTGACGCCTTCGATATCGTGGATAGGGCAAACCTTGAGAAAGTGGTCTTCCACTGGTATACGGGCACTTCAAGCGTTCTGAGGGATATCGTGGAACGAGGCTACTACCTTTCCGCCACTCCGGCAGTAGAGTACCACGAGGAACACCGCCGGGCGATAAAAGAGGTACCGCTCTCCAGGCTGATGCTGGAAACGGACTGCCCGGTAGTATACAGGCGCGGCACCGAGGATGAATTCGAGTCGAGGCCTTCCGACGTCCTGCGGGTAATGAAGGGTGTCTCCATTCTACGCGATATCGAGGAAGCGGAGCTTGCTGAAATCACCACCACCAACGCTCTTGACTTCTTCGGTGTACAGACTCACTAATACTGCGTATTAGCTTTTTCCAGCTTCAATCTCAGGCTGCTTTGTGTTACAATCGTTCTGGATTCCGGACGGATT
>CAZIYN010000052.1:0-10550 GCA_964543495.1 uncultured Dehalococcoidales bacterium
GATGTACGACGAGGTCAGGGGCCGCGTAGATAATAACATAGCCGGGATTAACCGGGAAGAGAAATACCGGCTGACATTCCAGGGGCTTCCCCCCTGGCACAGCCTGAGTTTCTTCGACCAGCTCGCGGACAGGGGCTGGAATTTCGTCCACGAAAGCAGCTATCACCCTGCCAAACCGGCGGACGTGGATGTCAGCCATATAAGCGACCCTATGGAACGCTACGTGAGGTCGAACAGCCGGGGGTTGGAATTCATGATTGACCGTGATTTCGAGCCTGACGAGGCCTCTGCTATAAAAGAAGAGATAAGGAATCAGGGATACTCGAGCCGGCTCGCCTCCAGGAACGTGAGGGAATTCAAGTGTGACGGCGCTTTCCTCCATCCCCTGCTGACCTGCCGGGCTTTCACGGCACCACTTTACCTCTACCAGAAACAGATAATGGACGTGTACAAAGTCCCATCGTTGATACTCGAAGGCGATATCGTCGACCTTACTCTATTCGACCCGGTCGCCGGGCTGAAGAAGGCAGAGGCGTTCGAGGAAACGATGGACTACTACAAAGAGGTCAGGAAAAAAGAAGGGCTGGAGTGGTAATAACAACGAAATGTGCTGGAAAGGGATTCGATAAATGGTAAAAGCAGCAGGCAAAGGACTTGCCGGAGCCATAGAGATATATGAAAACCGCGACAGGAGAGTTAAAGAACTCAAAGCGGAGGGAAAGACAATAATGGGTTACCTCTGCATCTATCCTGTCCTGGAGATGATGACGGCGCTCGAACTGGTACCTTACAGGATATTCGGGGATATGGACGAGACGATTACCGACGCCGACGACTACCTGCCGATGATTGTGTGTCCCTTCCTCCGCAGCATTCTGGACCTGGGGATAAAAGGCAAATACGATTTCCTCGACGGCATCGTTATGGCACACATCTGCGATGTCGGCGCCAGGACCAGCCACATCTGGGACGTGGCCGTAAGGACACCGTATTCTCACTTCATAGACGTCCCCCACACGGACAGAAAACTGTCGCAGGAGCGTTTAAAGGAACAGTTCGAGGACTTTCAAAAAACGCTGGAATCATTTACAGGGAAGAAACTCACCCCCGAAAAACTCAGGGAAGCGATACGCAGGCACAATCAGCAGCGTGCGCTGGTGCGGGAACTGTATGAACTGAAAAAACCGGACCCGCCCCTGATTTCGGGGACAGAGACCCTGCAGGTGATGATAGCCGTGATGAGTATCCCGGTGGATGAAGGAAACGCCCTGCTCAGGGAAGTTATCGACGAGGTCAAAGAACGGAAAGGTGCCGTACAGAAAAAATCGGCCAGGCTCCTTGTCTGGGGACCGGTGGTGGATGACACCGCGCTTTACGAGATGATTGAAAGCCTGGATGCAAATATTGTAATGGACGATACCTGCGTGGGTAGCCGGGCGTTTTTCGCCGATGTACCGTTAACGGACGACCCCATGGAAGGCCTGGCATACCGCTACCTCGAAGAACTCAAGTGCTCCCGCACCTTCCGGGAATCGAATAGAGACGGAATCGCCAGAGGATATGATGCCGACCTCGAAGCCAGGTTCGGCTACCTCGGAGAGTATGCAAAAGACTGGAACGCCAACGGGGCGGTCCTCCAGGTACTGAGGTACTGCGACAGTCACGGGTACGAGGTGCCCCAGCTAAAGGACTACCTGGAGAGAATCGGAATGCCGAATATGTATATCGAGCACGACTACAATAAAGCTGCTCTGGCACCCCTGAGGACAAGAGTACAGGGGCTTACCGAGATTATCGGGTAGAAAGAAACGTATATATTATAATTTTAAAGGGGAGGCGTTTTGCCTCCTCTTGGTTTTTGTTTAGCTTTAAAAACTCTATTCCTAATGCTGCCTCAAGTCCCTGAATCTCTTGGCTTTAACGTCGTAGCGGGGGAGGGTGCCATATTCGTGGAATTCTATGTTGTATCCGAGGTTGGTATGAAGTCTCAGCTGACCCACCATTACATTCTTCACGGCGTCCTGTTCGCTCTCTTTACCAGGCTTCAATTCCACCTTCAGGGTAATATCGTCGATGTCGCCCTTTTTAATAACCACCACTTCATACTCGTCGCCGAGTTCGGGAATGCTCCTGACAACCTCCTCAATCGACGTAGGGGCGAGTAAGACCCCTTTCACCTTGGTGATATCGTCCACGCGCCCGATAACGCCACCCTTTATCGTCCTGAAGGTCCTGCCGCATTCGCAGTCCACGCCACTCCACTGTATCATATCCTTGGCATCGAACCTGATACACGGCATAGCCTGCCGGTTGAGGTTGGTGATTATCATCTTCCCGGGCTTTTCCGGCTCCGTAATCAGTTCTCCGGTTTCAACATCCTCAATCTCTACTATATAAAGCGCCTCGTTAACGTGGTTGCCGGACTGGCAGACACACTCGTAACTCCAGGCACCTATCTCGGTAGCCCCGATATGGTCGTAGACCTTGGCTCCCCAGGCGTCTTCCATCCTCTTCTTCGTGGTCGGGATACTGCCGCCGGGTTCGCCGGCAACGGTTATCCTCTTTATGCCCAGACTCCGCGGGTCGATACCCATTTTTCTTTTAGCAGTATCGGCCATACCGAGAACGTATGTGGGGGTGGCCATAAAGGCGGTCACTTTCAGTTCCTGCATTTTCAGAATGCGGGCTTCGGTATCCAGTACACCTCCAGGGACGACTTCGCAGCCCAACTTTTCCGCCGCCGTATGACCCGTCCAGAAAGCCATAAAGACGTTGTAACCGAACGGCAGAAATACCCTGTCTGCGGCGGTGTAACCGTGCGCAGTAAGTATGTAAGCCCACGAATCCGACTGCAATTCCCAGTCCTGCCAGCTATCCGCCACATATATCGGCTGTCCGGTAGTACCGCTGGTCTGGTGATAAGCCGTAACGCCCTCAAGGGGTACGGATAAAATATCGCCATAGGGGAAAGGGTCTTTACCCTGTATCTCACGCATCACGGACTTTTCAATCTTCGGGACTTTCCTCATATCATCGTAAGATTTTATATCGCCCGGCTCCATTCCGGCATCTGAATACAGACCGCGATAGAATTTCGAGTTATCGTAAGCCCACTTTACAATCTCCTGAAACTTCTTCAACTGCAGTTTCTGCAGCTTCTCGTGAGGCATCGTTTCAAGAATCGGATTCCAGTATCGAATATCTTCTTCCATAAATCTCCAGTCCGGTATTAATTATTAAAACCTATTCGTCTTCGTCATATCCCGCGTTAATAAATATATATTTATCCCTCATATCCGGCGGCACCAGCATCTTGTAAGGTTTCTCGGTCATCTTGGGCGCCATCTGCGAATGGACGAACAGGAAGGGACGTTTCACTTCCAGCACCCTGTAAGGACAGTGGATAAAATTCGGCGGGATGTAGATAATTGTCGACTCCGTGATAATATGGGATTCGAGCTCGGGTCCCATGCAGACTTCGATTGTGGCTCCAAGGTCTTTCGGATTATCCGGGTCGGTGCCGAGGGCAGCCAGGAGTTCCGCGTCTTTATGAATATGAGGGCCATGCCCGGCAATTTTAGTAGCCGATTCTCCCATCAACCTCACGGAGAAATAATTGCAGCCTTTGATAATATCATCGTCGGCAAAGACGACAAATCCTCGTCCGCCCATCCCCTGCTCCCTCTCCTCCTTGGAAAGTTCATTAAGAAAGTATTTCCCGTACTTGTTTTCCGCCATATCGGTCTCCTTCGCAGTTTTTTACTATGCCGACCCGCCGATGTGTAAGATAGGCCTGTCGACACGTCTGATAATCATCGGACAGTGTTTCATTCCCCCGGGAACATAGATGATACAGCTTTTCGTAAGGATATACTGTTCATCTTCAAGCCACATCTCTATTTCTCCGCCCAGGTCGTACGGGTCATCAGGATTGCTGCCTATAAAACCGATCATTTCAGCGTAGTCGTGAGAGTGAGCTTCAAGATGTTGCGGCGGCGGTTTCAAATACCATGAACACATAAAATTAAATGCCCCCGGCACTACTTTCCCGCTGAGCCAGAGCACTCGCCTCGCCCATTCAGAATATTTCTTTTCGAATTCCGGGTCCATCGTTGATACCAGTTCCGTAACGATATATTTCTCATTCTTCTTCTCAGCCAAATTTCCATTCCTCCTTATTGATTTTGTGTTTTAATGATATGGCGACTATTTTAACACCTTTTCACGCAGATTTATAGACTTTATAAATATCATCGTGAACTCAATTTGATTATTAGCATTCGAGCAATTATGATTATAGCCAGCAATTTAAAGGACACCGATTCAAGGAATTTAAGGAGGAATGATTATGGACCCTGTGAAGTTAGATTCGGGACTGATTTCCGGTCTGACAGAAGGTGAAGGTAATGATGAAATTCGCGTATACAGAGGCATTCCGTATGCAGCTCCACCCGTGGGAGACCTGCGATGGAAACCGCCACAACCGGTTATGCCGTGGGAAGGAGTCCGCAAATGCACCAAATACAGTATCCAGGCAGCCCAGTATCCGGATGTTAACACGCCCGAAGAAGACCAGAAACTGCCCTGCAGCGAGGACTGCCTCTACCTGAACGTCAATACTCCTGCAAAGTCGGCTTCCGAAAGGCTCCCCGTAATGGTGTGGCTGCATGGGGGAGGCCTGAGGTACGGCAGCGGCAACTGGTCGCTTTATAATAACCCCGGGCTCTCCAGGCACGGTGTAGTGCATGTAACCGTGAACAGCCGGCTGGGAGAAATGGGGCTGGTAGCTCACCCCCTGCTCTCAAAAGAATCTCCAAACGGGGCTTCCGGCAACTACATGTTCCTCGATATGATAGCTGCACTGAAATGGGTCCGGGAAAACATCGCCGCCTTTGGAGGAGACCCGGGAAACGTCACAATATTCGGAGAGTCCGGCGGCGGGGACAAGGTTGTCTGCATGGTAACATCACCGCTTGCGAAAGGACTTTTCCATAAGGCGATATGCGAAAGCGGAGGCAGCCGCTCGCACGCTACTCCCCTGAAGGATATGGAAGGATGGGGCTTAAAACTGTTCTCCAAACTGGGAGTAGATAAAGAGCCGGACCCGCTGGCAGCAGCCCGCGCTCTCAGCATGGAAGAGATAATAGAAAAAAGCCAGGCTATGAACGAAGAACTTGGTGGAACCTATGTTTTTGTGGGACCCTGGGGCATCACCGAAGACGGCTGGTTTATGCCGGACGGACCCTACGATATCATCGAGAAATGCAATCATAACGCCGTTCCGATGATTACCTGCGCCAATCTTGGAGAACTCACAGGCCCGGGATTTATTCATGCTCCGGAAATGATTCCCGGCTATGTCAGGCTGCTTACAGGGGCAATCAACGGCGGTAAAAAGGGGTTCGCCGCTATATTCGACCAGGTCCCGGGCAACTTCCGGGACGAAGGAGGCGTGGCCGCACACGCCATGGAGATGCACTACGTCTTCGGTGCCATTGATGACCCCGAACCATGGCATAGAATCAATTTTCTCTACAGGTCCGCGGGCGCTAAATCAGATATGCCCGTAATCACGGACGCCGAGAGAAGAGTCTCCGAAGCAATGATGCAGTTATGGACGAATTTCGCCAGGACAGGCGACCCCAGTACACCGGGTTCCATAGAATGGCCTGCCTGGGAACCGTCTTCAGACAGGTATTTATATATAGTCGACCCGCCACAGATAAAATCGGGCTTCTCAAAAGTTGCCCAATAACAGAGAGGTTAGAATGGACACCTTAGAAATAGAGAAAAAAATCAGACAGCTTGAGAAAAAGGTCAGGATTCTTGAGGAATCGGAAGCGATTAAACGGCTCCAGAGGAGCTACGGTTACTACCTGGAACACTGGATGTACGAGGAAGTAATCGACTGCTTTGCGGATGCCCCGGGTACCGAACTTAATATAATGGCAGGTATATATCTGGAGAAAGAAGGAGTGAGAAGGTATTTCACCGGTGAGAAAGACAGGTACTCCAACCCCGAGCTGCTCCACCAGATAATGCAGCTGTCCGGCGTGGTGGATATATTTCCAGACGGCAGAACAGCCGAGGGACGCTGGTACGGTTTCGGTGCGGCGGCTATTCCCAGGGGCGAAGGCATTATTCAGAATTTGACTGGGGGTATCTACACGGTTACCTATATCAAAGAAGCCACCAAGTGGAAAATCTGGAAACTGATGTGGAACCCCTGTTACACCTGCCCGCCGGCGGAAGGCTGGGTAAAACCGGAACGCGTCAACGCAGCAAGAATTCAGACCGGGGGTGTATATCCGAAGGCCGACAAACCCCGCGAACTCGACCCGCATTACCCCTCGGGGTACATCGTACCTTTCCACTACAAGCATCCCGTAACGGAAAAAACCACTTCCGAGAGAGAGCATAATAAAGCAATGAATATTAAGGGAGCGGAATAGACTATATCAGTTATTGACCAGCCTGCTATATATTCCTTTATCAAATGACGAGGTACTTTTGATAGTCTGGAGAACGGTACGTAGGATAATTGCATCGCTATGGCGCGCTATACGCGTAGAGAATGTCTGGCGGGAAATACACATCTCTCCCGATAAGCATCCCGAGCCGACTCTTCGCCGCTTTAGTTTTCTTCGAGACCACGGAGTGAGGTGCCACCTGAAAAATTTAACCTCACCCAGCGGACGAGGCATCTCGACGGGAATGATGAGTCTGCGGGTACACCGGGAGGATCTGGACAGGGCTTACAATCTACTTAAAGAGATTAAGGATTGACCGGAGATATCACTATAAAAATTCGTCGTATCATTTAATAAAATGCGAGCTGAAAAACCTGTAATAAGGATTGATCAAAATCTATAATATTTAAAACCTTAATAAGAATTTAACATTTAGCGGATATTGTGATTGAAAATATCCGACATTTATAATATGCTTGTATGTTTGCAGGTAGTATAATCAGTTAATAACGGGCAGAGAGGAGCCTTATGCAGGAAGATACCGTCGGGCGGATTAGGGAAACGGGTAATAAAGTAAAAGAAAGCGTCGAACGCGTAATAGTCGGCAAGAGCGAGGTTGTCGAACTGGTAATAGTCACCCTGCTCTGCGAAGGCCACATCCTTATAGACGATGTGCCCGGAATCGGCAAAACGATGCTCGCCAAATCAATCGCCAGGTCTCTCGGCTGCAGCTTCGGCCGGATTCAGTTCACACCCGACCTCCTTCCTTCGGATATCACCGGCACCCACATTTTCAACCAGAAGAGTTCCGATTTCGAATACAAACCCGGCCCCATAATGACGCAGATAGTACTCGCCGACGAAATAAACCGGGCGACACACCCCACACAGGCAGCGCTGCTCGAAGCGATGCAGGAGCGACAGGTTACAGTGGAAGGAGAGACCATGCCCCTTACCCGGCCATTTCTGGTACTGGCGACACAGAACCCGATTGAACTCGAAGGGACTTTTCCTCTGCCGGAAGCCCAGCTCGACAGATTTCTTCTTAAAATCAAGCTGGGATATCCAACGAAGGATGACGACCGTGTTATTTTAAACCGGTTCAGAAAAACAAATCCCCTCGACGAACTGGAACCGGTGGTCACCGCCGATGAACTCATAGAGATGCAGACAGCCTGCCATGAGATACATGCTACTTCCGATATAGAAGACTATGTCATCCGGCTCGTCCATGCTACACGTGAACATGAATATATCGAGCTCGGCAGCAGTCCGAGGGCAATGCTCGCCCTGTTCCAGTCATCACAGGCACTGGCAGCCTTAAAGGGCAGGACCTATGTCATACCGGACGATGTTAAATACCTCGCCCTATACGTGCTTTCTCACCGTATTGTCCTCAAAGCGGACAGCTATCTCCGCGGCATTACCGCCGAGCAAGCCCTTCAACAGATAGTGGATACCGTACCGGTGCCTGTCGAAGTACAGGCAGGCGCCGAGGAAAGGTAAACGGGTGAACCGTTACTGGTTCCTTGTCCCGCTGGTAATTTTCATAACCAGCCTGCTCATGCACCAGGTGCCGCTGCTCCTGGTATCACTGCTGCTTTTTCTCGCCGGCCTGCTCGCCCAGTTATGGGGGCGCTATTGTCTGAGCAGGGTCGAGTATAAACGCAGACTCAGTTCCGATCACGCTTTCTGGGGCGAGGAAGTCGAGTTTGATATCGAAATAATAAACAGGAAAATACTCCCTTTATTCTGGCTGCAGGTGGATGATGAAATACCCACCGAGGTCACCTTCCTTAAAGGCAACATTTCCGCTTCAGGCAATATCAACCGTTCGATTCTGAATAACCTCCTTCCCCTGAGCTGGTATCACAAAGTGACCAGACGCTACCCCATCAGGTGCCTGCACCGCGGAGTTTTTACCTTCGGACCGGTGAAAATAGCCTCGGGTGACCTCTTCGGTTTCTCAAAGAAATTCGAGCAGATTGACGACAGAGATTCACTTATCGTGTATCCGAGGGTGGTTCCGCTGGAGAAGCTCGGTATTCCGGCCCGTCAGCCTTTCGGTGACATCAGGATTGAAAAACACCTTTTTCAGGACCCGGTACTGACCTCGGGAGTCAGAGACTATACTCCCGGTGACAGTCTGAAGCAGATTCACT
Source organism: uncultured Dehalococcoidales bacterium (assembly GCA_964543495.1). Lineage (GTDB taxonomy): Bacteria > Chloroflexota > Dehalococcoidia > Dehalococcoidales > UBA2162 > CAYVOV01. The sequence continues at coordinate 8,633 of CAZIYN010000052.1, forward strand.
GGAAGAGCACGGCACGGCGCGGCAGACTGCAGACGAAGGTATTCGAACCGACGACAACAGTAGATATGGGCGTTTTCCTCGATGTACGTACCGTTAAACCGCCGTTCTGGGGAAGTATCCCCCACCTCCTGGAACTGGTTATAGTTACCGCCGCCTCCGTATCCAGCTACGCTTTAGGCAACGGCTACCGGTTGGGTCTTTACATCAACCAGAACCGCTGGACAGGCAGGGAAACCACCATCAAGCTGACGCCCAGCCAGCACCCCGAGCAAAAACTCCGTATTATGGAAACGCTGGCGAAGGTACACGAAACGGAAACGATGCCCCTGGCAAAACTCGTCCTGATGGAAGCCAGGAACCTGCCATGGGGAAGCACTATCGTAGCGATAACGGCTACCGTCACGGACAACCTGCTTTCCGCTCTGCTTCAGATAAAAAAGGCGGGACGCCGGGTGGCATTGATTGTCATTGGCGGTTCAGAAACAAGGATAAGCAGGAATGGTCTGACGGTGTACAGGGTCAGCGACGATGTATTATGGTCGGATATGGAAACTCTGGATATAAACTCCGGTGAAGGTAAAGTGAGAAGGAACCCCTCGGTAAATTAGTATTATGGCAGAATCGATATCATTAAGAAGCAGGCTGGCCGGAATTAACTGGATAACCGGGGCGCCGTTCACGCTCTCAGTTACCCTGATGGAAGTACTCTGGGTATTTCCGTGGCTGGCATGGTTTTCCCAGCTTCCCACCTTCCGGTGGAGCAAGACGCCCCTGAGTCTGATATCCTTCATCCTGATACTTGGAATCTCCCTCGTACTTTCTAAGCAGCTTATAAGCAGGGACTTGTCGCTGGGCAAGGTCAGGTTGGCTATAATAGGCACCGGAATACTCGTCATCCTGATTGTGCTACGCTTTGAGTTCAGCGCCGGTACCGGTCTTTTCAGTTGGGAGTGGTTCGGCCATATAGGTGACCTCCTGCTGAACAGCTTTTCACACTTTGAGCCGCTGGTACTGGCTATAGGGCTGTCAGCCCTGCTATGGTGGCGCGGTATCAGGCTGGGACGCTCACTGCTGGAAGCGGATGATATCTACAGGAATTTCTCCATAGGGGTCGCCGCTCTGATAGTCCTGATTCTTATCGCCGGAGCCAGCAGCTGGACAAATTACCAGTACGATATGTCCTCGATATGGCTGTTTCTTGCCGGGTTCTTCTTCTTCGGTCTGCTGGCTATGGCGCTTGCCAACCTGAAATCCATACAGGAGAGGATTTCAGCCGAATCGGTATCCCCGGCAATGCACCGCCGCTGGCTTACCGTTCTTCTGGTGGTAATCGGTGGGATGGTGACCATAGGAATTGTAATCGCCAGTACTTTTTCTACAGGTTTTTCGTACTTCCTTACGGACTTAATGGGTAAAGCTTCTCACTTCTTCACCCAGCTGGCGCATTATATTTATATTCCGTTCGGTTACATCATCGAATGGCTTTACCAGATGGGTCTGAAAATCGTAGCCTTTTTCGCCGGACAGAACCCCGAACCTTTCGAGCTCGGTGAGATTGAAAATCTCACCGAGCAGGCCGAGAATGCGGTCAGCCGGGGACTGCCCCCGGAAGTTATACTGGTACTGAAATGGGTATTTTTCGCCCTCGTCATCATCGGTATTATCTACTTTTTAAGCAAGACGGTTTTACGTTTCGCGTCATTCCGTGGAAAAGGGGAAATCGACGAGGTACACGAGTCGCTTATGAGCTGGGACCTGTTCAAGTCCGACCTCCGGTTGATGCTGGAGAAGCTGAGAGGACTCGCCCCTTCGAGGAAAGCCAGCCAGCCTGCAATAATACTGCCGGACTGGTACCGCGACGACTATAAGAATATTTTAAGTATCCGCCAGATATACGAGGTGCTTCAGTGGGAAACGG
>CAZIYN010000053.1:0-1728 GCA_964543495.1 uncultured Dehalococcoidales bacterium
GGCCGTCTCCCTTGCAAAGAACGGGATTTACAGCAGCTTTTTGATTCTGTCCTGTCCCCTGCAGTTCTAGAGCACCGTAGGTACAGACTTCGACACAGGCTCCGCAGGCAATGCATTTCTTTTCATCAACCTCGCAGACGGAGCCGGATGCGGTAACGGTATCGTGAGTGAGAAGAGTCATAACCCTGCCAGCTGCTCCCAGTGCCTGGTTGATAGTTTCGGGTATATACTTCGGATAATGCGCCATCCCGCAGAGGTATACGCCGTCCGTGGCAAACTCCACCGGTCTCAGCTTTACGTGAGCTTCTTTGAAAAAATCGTCGGGATTCAGCGTTACCTTAAAGAGATTAACCATCTCAGTAGTAGAAGCGGATGGGATAACCGCCGCCGCCAGGATAAGGTAATCGGCATCCAGAGCAACCATCTTGTTCAGTACGGGGTCAGGCAAGGTGATTCTCAGGAATTGCCTCCCGCCTTCTTCAACAGCTTCCACCTGAGGTTCATTCTCAGGTTCGTAGCGGATGAAGGTCACTCCTTTGTCCGCCGCTTCCCTATAACTGTCCTCTCTGAACCCGTATGTTCTCATATCTCTGAAAAGGATATATATATCCATTTCAGGATTTATTTCTTTTAATTTCAGAGCATTTTTTACGGACTCACCGCAGCATATCCGGCTGCAGTAATTCCTGTCTTCGTTCCGGCAGCCCACACACTGAACCATAACCAGGCTACGGGCATTTACCAGGCTTTCGTCCATTTCAGCAATCTTATCCTCGAGCTCCAGATGAGTCATCACCTTTTCGTTCTGCTCGTAAAGGTACTCGGTAGGGCTATAAATATCGGCGCCCACTGCGATAACCGTCGCACCGTGTTTTATCTCGTTGGTACCTCTCTCGGACTCCACAGTGGTCGCGAAGTTACCCACGTACCCGGACGATTCTTTTATTACAGCTTCCGTGTAAACGTGTACCAGCGGGTTACTGTAAATCCTGCGTATAATATCTGCCAGGTACTGCTGCACATCCAGCCCCTCGAGGGTATGGTGAATTCTCCTGGCCGTCCCGCCCAGTTCGTTTTCTTTCTCTAGCAGATAGACCTCGTATCCCTGGCCGGCTATCGAGAGAGCGCAGGTCATTCCGGCAATACCGCCTCCTACTATCAAGGTAGCCTTATTCACGGGCAAATCGAATTCCTGAAGCGGCTCCAGATGGCAGGCACGCGCCACAGACATGGCGATTATCTCCTTCGCCTTGCGGGTGGCTTCTTCACTTTCTTTTGCATGTACCCAGGAGCAGTGCTCCCTGATATTGGCAAACTCGAAGTAATACTGGTTGAGGCCGGCTTCGCGAAGCGTGTCCCTGAACAGAGGCTCTAGAGTTCTCGGCGAGCAGGCGGCTAATACAACCCGGTTGAGTCCCTTTTCCTGTATGGTATCGGTAATCTCCTGGGCGCAGTTGGTAGCGCAGGAAAACAGCTGCTCCTGAGAGTGAACGACGTTTGGCAGAGCGGCAGCATATTCAACCGCCGAGGGGACATCCACGACCCGCCCTATATTCGCCCCGCAGTGGCAGACGAACACTCCTACCCGCGGTTCTTCGCCGGAGACGTCCCTTTCAGGCGGATATTTTCTCTCTCTCGTCAGCTTTCCCCGCCGGTAAGAGAGCAACTGCCCGCATAACGCTTCGGCACCGCTGGCAGAATACACCGATTCGGGAATATCCATGGGGC
>CAZIYN010000053.1:1738-3622 GCA_964543495.1 uncultured Dehalococcoidales bacterium
GACGTGACGTTTCGATAGGAGTATCCGTATCTGTCTCGCAGAAACCGTAAGAATTCAATTCTATTTCAAACTTCCCTGCCAGTTTTTCCACGTCGGCGGGAGGATTCAGCCCGACCGACAGTACCACCATATCGAATTCCTCTTCCACCACGCCCTTATCGAAGGTGGAATATCTGATAGTTACATTCTTGCTTTCAGGTATGTCCCTTCCAATCGATACATAACTCCTGATAAACCTGACACCGGGCAGGTCCTCCGCCCTCTGGTAGAAACGCTCGAAGTCCTTCGAATAGGAGCGGATATCATTATGGAATACGGTGCACTCGGAGTCCGCGTCATGCTCCTTCGCCAGGATAACCTGCTTCTGAGTATAGGTACAGCATACAGCCGAGCAGTGGCTGTTTCCGCCCGGTATAACCTGTCTCGAACCCACACACTGAATCCAGGCAATCTTCTGTGGGTGTTTTCCGTCGGAAGGACGCCTTATTTCCCCCTCATATGGTCCGGTGGCGCACAGTATCCTTTCGAAGTCGAGGCTGGTTATAACGTTCTCAATTTTGCCGTAACCGTAGTCGCCTCTCACTCCGGGGTCGAACGGTTCGAGCCCCGAAGAAAGGACTATCGCGCCGACGTTGATATTTATCTTTTCAGCCGTCTGGCTGAAATCGATTGCTTTATTCTCACACACGGCTTCGCACAGACGGCATTTCTTCTCTTTCAGATATAGGCAGTTTTCATCGATATAGGCAATCAGAGGAATTGCCTGGGCGAAGTAAATATGGATTGCCTTGTTCCTGGATATCTCCTGATTAAACTGGTCGGGGTATTCTATGGAGCAGCATTCCACGCAGGTAGTGCAGCCCCGGCATTTGTCCTCGATTACGTAACGGGGTTTCTTGACCAGGGTTACCTTGAAGTCCCCGGCCTCACCTTCCACGCTATCGACTTCCGTATAGCTCAGGACCTCTATGTTCGGGTGCCGGCCGACCTCGACCAGTTTGGGTGAGAGTATTCACATAGAGCAGTCGTTGGTGGGAAAAGTCTTATCGAGCTGCGCCATATGACCGCCTATCGCGGGTAGCTTATCAACCAGATAGACCTTGAAACCGGAATCAGCCAGGTCGAGTGAAGCCTGAATTCCGCTGATTCCTCCGCCGACAACCAGCACATCCCCGTACCCGCTGTCTTCGGGGCTCTTACGGAGTCTCCTTATTTTTTCGTAAGGTACCAATTCGTTTTCCACTTTATATCGCTTCCTGAATTATTTCCGTTATATCTTTTATCTCCAGACTTTCGCCGTTTTCAACCGTCAGGCGGCTGTCCTCGAAATTGGTGATACAGTACGGACAGGAAGTCACCAGCACCTCAGCCCCGGCCTCGATAGCCTGCCCTATCCTGAGGTCGGCAAACCTCTGGCTTTTCGGAGTATCCATCCATATCCTGCCGCCGCCACCACCACAGCAGAGACTGTTTTCACGGGAATCCGGCATCTCCACCAGTTCCAGACCTGTTACTTTTTTCAGCACTTCACGCGGCTCATCGTATATTCCGTTATGCCTCCCCAGATAACAGGGGTCGTGATAGGTGATTTTCTTAGCGTATTCGCCGGTAAGTTCCAGCTTCCCTTCTTGTAAAAGCTCGTTCAGGTACTGAGAGATATGGACTACTTCGAAATTAGCCTTGAATTCGGGATATTCGTTCTTGAAGGTGTGATAGCAGTGTGGAGAAGAGACCAGTATTTTCTTTACACCGCTGTCAACGAAAGTCTTTATGTTTTCCCTTGCCAGGCGCTTGAACAGCGCTTCATCGCCCGTTTTCCTGATACTCTCTCCGCAGCAGTTTTCCCTGTTTCCGAGTATTCCGAAGTCCACTCCTGCTTTATTG
>CAZIYN010000053.1:3632-10465 GCA_964543495.1 uncultured Dehalococcoidales bacterium
ATTGAGGATATCCGCCGTGGCGACAGCTACTTTTTTCATACGGGAATCATAGCTGAGGTAGCAGCCGGGGAAATAGAGGATGTCCATCTCTTCCGTGAAAGGTCGTACATTCAGTCCTTCCGCCCAGTCCGCCCTGTTCGCCCTTGCTTCTCGGAGGGGATTACCTTCGGCTCCCAGACTGGCACTCACGGTGTGTATCGGTGCCGGAGAAATCCCGTAGGTGGATGCAATCCGCCGGAAAGACACGGTAACATCTATCGTTCCGACACCCCTGGGGCACTGTAAAGGGCAACTGCCACAGGTGGTGCAGCGCCACATATCTTCACCATCGATTTCAGGGAGGCCGAAGGCAGCCTGGCGGACAATGCCGCGCATGCTGAAATCTATAACCCTGTTCCACGGACATAAGGTATCACACATACCGCACTGATAGCATAATTTATACGCTTCTCCGCCGGCTTCCTTGATTTCGTCGATTGCTTCTTTAAAAGGAGATACCGTCTCCATCACATTCCTCTTTTTCGGCGTTATACCTGGTCCTTCTGCGACATCCTGATAACTGCGTCCACCACCTTTTCCATTCCAAACTTATCAACAAGCGATTCCAGCCCTCTCTCCATCTCCTCGGGTTTCTCCGCTTCTTCCTCTTCCTCTTCTCTCTCTTCGTAGGTAAGGGCGTCGGACAGGCACCACTGGACGCACATCGGCTCTTCCAGGGGAGGGTCTTCTTCGCACATATTGCAGGCTAAAGGCAGACCGGAATCAGGTTCCTTGAAAAGCGTTCTCGACGGACAGGGGGATTTACAGAAAGCGCATTCGTCGTACTCTTTACCGTCTATGATATATTTCTGACGGCTGAGACATTCAGCTCTGGCATTCTCACCAGCTACAACGGGGATATAAATATCCTTCAATGGCTCTCTGATAACGTCTATACGCGACTTCGCCGGATTGTTGCTGCCGTACTTGGGCTGTGAATGAGAAATAGCGCAGGCAACTTCACAGGAACGGCATCCGTTGCATTTATCGACGTCCACCTTGATTACTTTAACCGTTTTTTTCTTATTCTCAGTTGCCACTGTCCATCCCCCGCGTTATTTCTTTTTACTCCTGGAAGAGGTCTTTTTCGAAGCAGTCCGTTTCTTTTCCTTAAGAATGCCCCTCTTGAGGAAGTCCTGTGCAATATCATCAAGCCCCAGTTCCTGAAGAGATACTTTAGTGGGAATACCCTGGTCATTCCAGCCCTTGAACATATAATACTGGTCAAGGAGCTCGGCCTCGAGTTCCGGAAATCTTCTCCTCCAGTGGTCTTCAGGAGGCTTTTCATCAGCCTTTCTCATACCTCTCCTAATATTAACCGCCCTGAGCAGAGTACGGTTTCTCCTGGCTATCTCTTTCAGTCCGGCTTCATCGATATCCATCCCGGTTGCCGATGAAACAATCGCCGGGAAATTGTGTATGTGATAGGGAGGTTTAATAGGAAATGAGGACAGACCGGCGCACACGCCGAGGGCGTCATCTATGTAATGCATCGTCTCCATCCAATCGACCATCGAACAGGTCATCTCGATACCCGGGTAGTACGGAATAGAGTAGTCTCCACGCGGTTCCCAGTTCAGAATGAACTCTTTGAATTTCTCGTCGGGGACCTGGAACCAGTCTTTCACGAAGTCTTCCCTTTCCTCCTGCGTGGCAAAAGGAGCCTGAGGAAACTGACCTTCTATCTGGGTAATGTTTATCTTTTCTCCGGTAGCATACATCAGGTAATAGACCGGGTTCATCATTCCCAGCTTAAGAGGCAGCTGCTCGTGTTTCTTTATTGTGTTGTGGTCGAATTCCTCGGCGCCTTTCCCGATCTGGCGGGCGGCATGATAAACACCGTTCGCAAGGATATCTCCGATTCCCTCCCTCTTTACGATTATGTCGAGCAGATAGAAGAACCTGCCCTCGTTATCGGCAGGCATTCCGGGTAAATCTTTATCTGTCAGGATACCGGCATCATAAAGCTCGAGGGCAAAAGCCATAACCTGCGGAGTGGTGAATCCGTCCACTCCGTACTCCGTGGCAAGCTGGGCAATTCTGAAACCGAAATCCAGGTCTGACATAGCCGCCATCGTATATGTAAGCTTGGAATAGCATTTCATCATATATTTCGAGATTCCGGGATAGGATATAAGCGCTCCGCACTCCATCGGGCAGTTATAACAACTCAGCAGACGCGTCCGCACACGCTCCTGGGTGTCCGTCCACTGCTTCTCTATTTCCGCGTTCCAGAAGTCCTTTCTGCGGTGACGGGCATTTCCCCAGGTGAAATTTGTAGTATGCCATTCTTCGTCGAATAGTGCCATTTCCTGCGGTGAGCCCAGTCCGGCGAGTATCGGCGGCACTCCCTGGACAGGGTGTTCGTTCCGCCATTTGATATAATCCAGCACTTCTTTACATAGTTCGAAAAACTCTGCCGGTCTGGCAACGTTGACTTCCTTCGTTCCGCGGACGGCTATAGCCTTTACTCTCTTATCGCCCATCACGGCGCCGATTCCAAGCCGGCTGGCACTGGACCTGCCCTGCTCGATAGAAGCGAAGTAAACCCGGTTTTCTCCTGCGAGACCTATCGTGGCTATTTGCGCTTTAGGCTCATCGAGCTCTTCTCTGATAATTTCCGCGGTCTCGACAGCGCCTTTCCCCTTCAGGTGAGAGGCGTCGCGTATTTCCACTTTATCGTTATTTATCCACAGGTACACAAGGTCCGGCGACCTCCCCCGGATTACAACTTTGTCATAACCGGCGAACTTCAGTTCCGGCGCCCAGAACCCTCCCATCATCGAATATGCCATCAGTGATGTCTGGGGAGAGAACGTGGAAACGATGGTGCGGTTTGCTCCGGGGGCAGGCGTGCCGCATAAAAGCCCGGTGCCGAATATCAGCAGGTTTTCGGGTGAAAAAGGCTCGGCATCGGGAGGAACGCCGTCCCACAGCATCCTGGCGTTTGTACCGAGTCCTCCGAGATAAAGCCCGGTAAGCGCAGGGTCGGTCGTTTCCTTTTCGATATTTCCACGGGTTAAGTCGATTTGCAGATTCGTTCCTGTCTCCGCGTATCTCATTTTAAACCTCTAAGGTTGCTGGAAAGTCTCAGTATGCTTTTACCACCGAGTTAAAATACTCGGTAGCTCTTTCATCGAGCAGGTCGTGAAATTTCTGGAAAAGGCCCGCCGCTGCCGGTCGCAGCCAGTCTTCGGGAAGCAGTTCATCGGGCAAATCGGGGTCATAGAACGGCAGCTTCCTGTATTCGTGAATCAGGGCAAACCTTTCCACGAAGTACTCTCCCGGTTCGATAGTCTCGCCTGAGTTGAGACGTTCCAGCCAGTCTTCATACCGGGGTTCGTACTCCTCCATGAAACTGGCATACATCTCGTGTATCTTCTCCAGGTCCCAGCAGATCGATACTACTTTTTTAGCATCTCCGAGTCCCTGCTGTTTCGCCTGGAAAATCTGAATCCGCTCGGTTACATCGAGATCTTCCGCAAGTTTCATCACTTCGTCGGTTAAATCATAAGGTGATATCATCGTTGCTCCCGCCAGCGTTCCGTACCCCATCCAGTTCAGTTCGCGACGCAGCGTGTCACGGATTTTCCTCTCTTCTTCGGGAATCGAATACGTGACAATATTCCAGGTACCGTCCCAGGTGGTATCCTTCCTTATAAAAATCCGCTGGGCGCCGGTGGATAGAAGACTGTGACCTCTTTCTGTCAGCGAGTAATAGCTTTTTCGCCCGTTACTCCGTGATTTCAGTATCTCGGCCTGACACATCCGCGATACGGCCGACCTTACTGCCTGTTCCGAAAGACCGAAATTGCCGAAAAGATTTATCAGACTTCCGATGCCTATTTCCTCTCCGCGGTCGAGAACATAGTCTCCGTAAAGAGTCAGCATGGCCGACTGCGGACGTATTGAGCGCTTCCTGGAGCCGGGAGTATTTACCGTCTTATATATCATTATTTTTTATGGCGTTTTATTTTCGATATATAAATAATAACCATATTCAACCCTGTTTGTCAATACTTCAATAAAAATATCAGGATTGAAATATTGCATTAAGTGATGGATAATACTGGCAAGGCAAACTATGATAAATCTTATGAGCACGTTTAAAGCAAATAGACTTTTTATGAAAGCCCAGAAGCTGGCTGGTAAAGGCAAGCCGGACAGTGCGCTTGAAATATATGATAAAGCACTGGCATTAAGCCCTTCGGACAGCAGTATCCTCCTTCATAAGGCGCTAGCCTTATCGGACGACAACCGGTATGAAGAAGCAATTAGTACCATTGGAAAAGCTATCGAGATGAATCCGTCAAGCGGGGTATATCATATGTTTCTGGGACGGATTCATTACGACTACAGCGAATTCGATATAGCGCTTGAGGCGTTCGACAGTGCTATCTCTCTGGACCCTGATAACAGCTTGCCGAAATGCTATAAAAATCTAATCTTGCTGAATACCGGATACGATGAAGAAGCGGTGGAGTCAATCATAAATGAGTTGGCTGGTACAAATACCGAATTTCAGAGCCGCCTGTTAGTCCTGTGTGAATCGATGCTGCTGGACCGGGGAATTAAAGCAGAGTACGGTCAATATGATAAAGAAAAGGGGGAAACCTCCCCTAACCTGTTATCATGGATGCTGCTCAATGCCGCATATAATGTCCAGATTTTATTCGGCGGACTTCAATATGCCGCCAGTAGAAGTAAAAAAGAGGCATATACCCATTACGTTAAAGGAAAGATGAACCTCTCTCTCGAGAAACCATCAGAAGCTGTCACCGAGTTTAAAAAAGCTCTTCAACTGTTCCCAGGACTCGACGAGGCGAATGAAAAGCTCGTTGAAGTTTATTTCGAGAGCGGTGATTTCAAGAAAGCACTTGAGTACCTTAAAGCCACAAAAGAATTCGGGGAAGCCTGCATACCGGATAATTCGGAAGAAGAAGCAGAAGGTGTTGAAACAGAGGGAGGAAGCAGTCAATTGAGTAATTACACGCGCCTGATACTCGGAATCATATATTACAAAATGGACGAATGCGATAGCGTAATCGAGTATCTGGGGCCGGTAATCGGTGATGATTCGCTCGATTTCGAGCCTGATTACTACCTCGGTCTGTGTTACCTTGTACAGAAAAAAACCGTTCAGGCACTACCGCTCTTCAGGTCGGTAGTTAAAAAGACGGACCTGGATTTTATCAGAGACCGACTCGAATCGGTGAGGAAGTACTGCAAAGAATAACGATTGTAAATCCAAACAGTTTTATAAACGGATTGAGTGAAAACCAAGACCTGTCAGGCCGCCTGTAAAAGCAGGATATTTATCCCAGAAACATGATTTTTTACGGGCATCCTGTTGTTACGTACTGCAGACTCTGCTATAATCTATTTGTAACAATTCTGTTACAATTACACCGTTGAGGTAATTGATGGCTTTTGATGCAATCCGCAAGCGTGCTTTGACCGAATGGGTAACTCTTCAGCACAGCGATAAACCCCGCATCCTCATCGGAACAGCAACCTGCGGACGTGCTGCCGGCGCAATGGCTGTCCTTGAAGCAATAAAAAAGGAACTGGCGCGCCACAAGATAGATGCCATAGTAACGGAAGTCGGTTGCATAGGACTCTGTTATGCCGAACCTCTGGTAGATATAATCAAACCGGGACATCCCCGTATCAGCTACTCCAGCGTAACCCCTGAACTTATTCCTCAGCTTATCGAGGACTATCTTGTAAATGACAACCCGCGTTCGGACCTTGCCCTCGGTACCATCGGCGATAATACTGTCAGCGGAATACCAAAGCTCTTCGAATTACCGATGCTTGCTCCGCAGGTACGGGTGGCATTACGCAACTGCGGTATCATAGACCCGACCGATATCCGGCAGTACATAGCTAACGATGGCTACAACGGGCTGTTAAAAGTCCTCAAGATGGAACCCAAGGCGGTCATCGATGCCATAAGCAAATCGGGCTTGAGGGGCAGAGGTGGTGCCGGGGCTTCCACCGGCTTCAAGTGGGAAAGGCTCTGGGAACAGCCGGGAGATACCAAGTATATCATCTGTAACGCCGATGAAGGCGACCCCGGCGCATTTATGGACAGGTCGCTGCTTGAAGGCGACCCCCACGCTGTGCTGGAAGGAATGCTCATCGGCGCCTACGCGACAGGTGCCAATCACGGCTATATTTATTGCCGTGCCGAATATCCGCTGGCTATAGAACGACTGCAAACGGCTCTGTCCCAGATGGAAGAAAACGGGCTTCTTGGCGATAACATACTCGACACAAAATTCAGTTTCGATATCGTTATTAAAGAGGGCGCCGGTGCCTTCGTTTGCGGCGAGGAGACCGCTCTCATGGCTTCGATAGAGGGTAAACGCGGAATGCCGCGCTCGCGCCCTCCTTTCCCCGCAGTATCGGGGCTCTGGGGTAAACCAAGCAATATCAATAACGTCGAGACCTGGGCTAACGTCTCAGCTATATTAAATAAAGGCGCCGACTGGTTTGCCAGCTACGGTACCGAAAAAAGTAAGGGGACAAAGACATTTGCCCTAGCCGGTAAAATAGTCCGCACGGGTCTTATCGAGGTACCTATGGGTATACCGCTGGGAGACGTTATATATGAAATCGGTGGCGGAATCGTCGGTGGTAAGAAATTCAAGTCCACGCTTAACGGCGGACCTTCCGGCGGATGTCTTCCTGCCAGCAAGCTCGACCTGCCCGTGGATTACGAATCGCTCGCTCAGGCCGGTGCGATTATGGGTTCAGGCGGAATGGTTGTCGGCGATGAAGACACCTGC
>CAZIYN010000054.1:0-4286 GCA_964543495.1 uncultured Dehalococcoidales bacterium
TCTTGACACTACAGGCAGAATTATGAGGCAGTTCCATAGTGGCCAACTCAAGATACCTATTGAGATTGTCTGTCGTGCCTTAGGAGTACTCGGCTTTGCTCCCTTTTTACACACCGGCAGAGAAATCATGGAAGAGATCGCCGTCATCCTGGGAAGCACTGCGGATGATCCTCCCGGGATGATCAGGCGGTATGCGGATACAGTAACCAGCGGCAACGTGGAGACGGTGAGTTATATTGACGATTGCATTGCGAAACACAGCCGGTGGGCATCCTGGGCAGAGTTGCTGTTGCAGCAGGTGAGGGACTTCCCATACACGCTGAAGCCGGTGGGGATAACACCTCCCTTATCGGCGGAAGTAATCCGAGTACTGGCTCAAATGATGAAGGAGATACAGACCTATGGAGCTTGAAGAGCTAATCCACAGCATTAAGATGTCCCGGTCTGTGCCTACTGAGGAAGACCTGAGGGGCCTGCCTTATAAAAAAGCTTTTATCTACGGTCGCGTATCAACCCAGGGTCAGGTCAAGGACAGTCGGGAATCAATACACGAGGTGGCAAAACTCGTCGACATCGCAAAAAAAGATGGGTATCAGTCAGATATCGTAGCTGATACCGTCGGCAATTGGCTTGATTCCATTCAGAATGGCGAAGAAACATCCCGGACGATAGAGGATGGCGATATCACTATCGATTGCAGAGATCTGGGACTATCTGGCTCGCTGGGTGAAGACAAGCGGCCTGGTTTAAAAGCCCTATGGAAAGGGGTAGAAACCGGGGAAATAGGTGCCGTCTACCTTACCGAAGGAATGAGCCGTCTTTCCCGCGACCGGGACCGGGTGCTCGGCTACAAGCTACTCAGGCTTCTCAAGCAACAGAAGTGTCGCATCAGAACTCCGGAAGGCATTTACAACCCGACTGTGCCGCGTGATTGGGATTACCTTGCCGACGACATTGAAGACTCGGCCGAAGAAATGAAAAAAATGGGAATCAGGCTGGGTCGGCGACGGATATCCAAAGCGACGGAGGGCAGGCATGTTGGTAATCCTGTATCCCCAGGTTATACTGTCGCTATCGAGGGACAGAGAAGAGACGGCTCTTACATCTTGGGAAAATGGGAGCCATACCCTCCACACCAGACAATCGTCGTTCAAATACTCGAAGAGGTCGTCAAACAACAATCTCTACACCGAGCGGCGCTTATTCTAAATGAGAAAGGAGTGGCATTCCCCTTCTTCCCAGAGTCCTTGAAGTATATGGAGACCAGATCAGCGCTGAGGCAGTACCTTAGAAACGACAACGGTTACCGGATTACATCTCACACCCTGAGAGGTCTCGCCACAAATATAAAGCTGATCGGTATCTGGGAATACAAAGACATTCTCATCGAGGATAACCATCCCGCTATTATTCCGACAGACCTGTTTTTGCGAGCCTACGAAATAGCCTTAACCAACAAACCCAGAGGGAGGGCAGTTTATAGTGAGCCAATGGAGTGGTCCGAACTCCTATACTGTTACAACCATGATGAGCCGCGACAGCTATCTGCAAACAACAGCAGAAAGCAATGGGCCTGCAATTATGATTACAAGATGGCCCAAGGAGCGCGATGCCTGTATGTTGAAGACCACATATTGACCAAGCCACTGACCAGGGAAGTACTGAATTGCCTTGACTTGACTCCTCACGCTCAAGCGGTTCTCGAAAAACTCAGGCAAGAAATCGGCGAACGCAACGTGGAGGAGTCCAGGAACCGTCGCAAAGAAGTTGAATTAAAGAATCGTATCGCCAATCTGGAACGATACCTGGGATTAGAGAATCCCGAGCGTGAAGAGACCTACTGGCGCCTGATCAATGAAACAAAGACCGAGCTCGAGAGTATATTAAAGCGAAATCCGCTACCTAAGAATACGCCGATAGATATAGACAGGGTTACCGAATTCTTGGGGAACCTTGAAGAAAACTGGCAGAAATGCCCTTCACGTTTCAGGAATCACCTCTTAAAGCTGCTAATAGACAGAGTGGAACTACGTCACGATCAAACTGTAATCGATGCGTCGATATTTTGGAAAGCAGGACTTGAGCAAAGGATAAAGATAAAGCGTCCTTCAGCTCATTTTACCAAAGAAAAGCGTTGGCAGCCTGAAGAGGACAAATTACTCACGATGTTGTGGCCAGCATCTTCAAGGGAGGCCGTTATTGCGGCGTTTCCTACAAGGTCTTGGGGTTCGATAAGTGAACGAGCATCCCGACTAAAGTTGAAGCGGCAGTGGATGCGCAACGCGCCCAAGGGGCTGAAGATTTGGACGCCAGAAGATGAAGACTGCATAAAGGACATGTATGCAAACGGCGCTAAAACTCATGAGATAGCAAGGAAGTTAGGGCGGACTGAGAGAGCGATACTGGGAAGGGCATCATTACTGGGCATTCATCGGCCCAAAGGGTTCTATCCCAGGAAGATTGAGGCTGAGTGGAGTTCGGAGAATATCAATGTCATACAAGAATCCACTTCCCATAATGGACGGTGGTTACATTGGTTGTAGCCCCCATCGGTTTGAATTCTTTGGTATATTTCTCTTTACTGACATCCTGGGATTCGTCTATTTCAAGGAGTATCTGAGCGGTGTGACCCACTACGTTCGCCGACTCGTCGGCAGAGAGGAAGACAGCCCTGGCATTTCCCAGTCTTATTATATATCCGAGTTCGGAGGTCCAGCTTGCGCCGAACCCTGCATCATTCAGTCTTTCTTTCAGCCGGGTCATCGATATTACAGTTTGCGGCTTAAAGGTTGGAGAGCATTTAATCAGGTCCTTCGGTTCAAGTATAAAAAGAGTCAGGAGAAGCAGCTCCAGCTGGGCGGAAAGCTCGTTTTTCCCTCCCTGACGGGCAATCTCGACACAAAAGGTCATCCCTTTCCTGTTGAAGACGCTGTCCAGCACTGCCATCGCCACTTCACGCTGGTATGGACGCAGCGTATGTATCAAAGAAAACAAATATTCTCCCGCCTACTTACTAATGGCCGAACCGATTCCTATTCCCAGTGGAAGGGCTACATCTCTGAGGACATTGGCAATCGCCTCTTTTAGACTCTGCTTGTCCTCCTTACTGATGTTATATTTGGTCCTGATAAGGCGCCCCAGAGTATTTACCGCCTGCATAATAAGTTTCAAATTTTCCGGGTCATGCTTTACCAGAGACTTTATCTTCACCCGCAGCAGGGCTATTTCCTCGTCTATGCCTTCGACACGGGTAGCTATTTTAAAATCTGCCAGTTCCTCTTCATCCAGAATATCGGAATAAAATCCGTGCTTCCTGGCATACTGATTTCCCTTCGGCGCTCCTCTTTTTCCGCTCATTACATACCAATCCCTATCCGATGATTCATCTTCATCCAAATACTAGCACATATGTTCTGTTTTTACCAGGGTTCTTTGACGCTGACACTCCTGTAAATATATACTTGTCTCGAAATAACCGAATGTTCTTTCCGTAAATTTCACGGCCCGATTGACATAGCTTTCTCATGTAATAAAGTATGCAGATTTACTTTGCGCAAATACTCTGCCTGACGGCATAGTTGTTCGAAAGATAATTGATGATAGAAAAAGAAAACAGTGTTTACAGGAAAAAGACCGAACTTACTCGTGACTGGACAAAGGGCAACATCTTCCGCAATCTTTTATCTCTAGCCTGGCCCATGATAATAAACGAAAGCCTCTGGTCAATGGCGCCTATAATCGACATGATATGGGTAGGGAAAATAGGCTCAGCCTCCATTGCGGGAGTAGGTGTTGCCGGTATCGTTATGATGCTGTTGATGGTATCGATTTTTGGTCTTAGTACAGGCACCAGAGCTATGGTTGCCCGTTTTATCGGAGCAGGTGATGCCGAGGGAGCCAATCACGCAGCACAACAGGCTTTCGTTATCAGCGGTGCCTGCTCTATAGTTGTGGCATCAATAGTTATCTTCTTAGCCGAGCCAATATTGACCCTATTCGGGTTGGAGCCTGACGTTGTCCATCAAGGAGCGGCTTACCTGCGCATACAGCTCGCAGGTTCAGTAGTAATGTCTTTCTGGGTAATGTCCGAGATGATTATGTATGCATCAGGGGATGGAAAAACCCCCATGAAAATAAGCGTAATCGCCAGGTTTGTCCACCTGATTTTTGCTCCCTGCTTTGTGCTTGGTTGGTGGATATTTCCCCAGATGGGCGTCAGTGGAGCGGCTATAGCTAATATTATCGCTTACTGTGCAGGAGCGACCCTCGGATTATGGGCACTCTTC
>CAZIYN010000054.1:4296-10395 GCA_964543495.1 uncultured Dehalococcoidales bacterium
GGGCTGCAGTTGACCATGAGAAACTTTCGTATCGACTTTAATATGATGTGGCGTATGGTGAAAATCGGCATCCCTGCCAGTGTCAGCGGTATACAGAGATCACTTGGCAACCTTGCTTTAATGTGGTTGATAACCCCTTTTGGCACCCTGGCTGTGGCAGCTCATAGCCTGTGCCAGAGAATAGAAGGTCTACTGTTTATGCCGAGTCTGGGATTGGGTATGGCTTCCGGAGTACTGGTGGGTCAGAACCTGGGAGCGGGGCAACCTGAACGGGCGGAGAAGAGCGGTTGGCTGGCAACAGGTCTGGTGACCTGTATTATGGTTGCTGGTTCAGTGGCAATATTGCTATGGGCCGAGAGTATAATTCGCATCTTCACTCCAGAGCCTAGTTTGGTGGAAATAGCCAGTACGTTTCTGAGGATAGCAGCAGCAGGTTACCTGATGATAGGTTTCAATATTGTATTGATGAATAGCATATCGAGTGCCGGAGATACTCTACCACCGATGATTATCAGCCTGACAATGATCTGGCTTTTCCAGCTGCCCTTAGCTTATTTCTTACCGAAGATAACCAATCTGGACGTGCTGGGTGTACGCTGGGCAATAGTAATCGGACTGTTTATAGCTTGCGTAGCCTTCATAACGTATTTCAAGCTGGGGCGATGGAAACGTAAGAAGGTATAACGGGAGAACCTCGAATTTTTATAGCGTTCTTCGCTACCTGTTTCATCGCTTTCTAAGAAAAGTCACGCTATACATCGATTTCTCTTTCAAACATTTTATTGTATTTCGACCTCACCGGTGAACGGTAAATCACTGCCCGGATTATTAATTTGCCAAGGGGAATACAGGGGGATATGGTTATAGAAATCCTATAAATATTAAAAAGGCGGGAACCGACGTTATAAAATTGCTATTAGTACGCCGTCGTTATAAAATATTCGTTAGTCATGAACATTTCAAAGCAATTATTCCAGCTTCAGGACGTAGACCTCGAACTGGAGTCTGATGAGCAGACTCTTGCACTTATTCTTAACCAGATAGGCGAAAGCAGCGCGATTGTGAAAGCTCAGGAAGGACTGGACACTGAAAAGAAGAACCTGGAGGAACTCACCCGCCAGCAGCACGCCCTGGAGTGGGATATCGAAGACGTCTCCGGTAAATTGAAGAAAATAGAAGAAGACCTTTATGGCGGTAAAATCCGCAATCCTAAGGAACTAACCGACCTTCAGAACGAGTCTGAATTGCTGAAAGCTAACCAGGCCAAACTCGAAGAGCAGGCACTTGATATGATGGAGAAGGTTGAAGAGACAACGAAAAATGTAACTGAAGCCGATAGTGAATTCAACAGGCTGAAAAACGAGTGGCAGCGCCAGCAGAGAAAACTGACGGCGGATATGGAAAAACTGAAAAAAGCAATCGAATCTCTGAAAACCAGGCGTGAGCGAATAGCAGAAGAAATCGACCCCCAAACGATTGAAATCTACCAGGAACTACGCAAGCTCCGCGGTACGGCTGTAGCCAGAGTGCAGCAGGGGACCTGCCTCGGCTGCCGGATTTCACTTCCCGTGAGTGATTTGCAGAGAGTGAAAGGTGGCGGCATGGTACGGTGCAGTAGTTGCGGTCGTATCCTCCATCAAGACTGATGTTATGCAGACAGAAAAAGCGGTAATCTATACCGACGGTATAGCGGAACCGAATCCGGGAAGGACGGGGATAGGCATCCTGATAAAGGATGAACCGGGCAAGACAATAGCTACCATCTCCAAGGCAATTGGTTACGGTACCAACAACCAGGCGGAATACAGCGCTATTATCGCCGCCCTTGAAAATGCTCTCAGCCTGGGAATAAAACGGGTTGAATTACGCTCTGACTCCGAACTGGTTATCAACCAGATTAATGGCAGGTATCGGGTAAAGAACGCCGGGCTAAAACCTCTGCACCGCAAGGTCCTTGAACTGCGCAGCCGATTCGAGAGTTTCTCCGCTACCCATATTCCGCGGGAGCAGAACAGGGAAGCCGATAAACTGGCTGAGAAATCCCTGAAGTAGCCTACTTATCTCGCATTATCGTCGCAATACCGAGCATCGCTACGAAGGCAAGACCGGCACCCAGGTAGAACGGCGCTGCCGTGCTGACGTTATCCCACAGAACTCCGGCAATTACACTTGCTGCAACCAGGGTAAGACCGACCACACCATGATAGAGCCCGTATGCCGTCCCTCTCTTGTCCGCCGGAGCGAGGTCTGCCACATATGCTCTGGCAACTCCCTCTACTATGCCGTAATACACTCCGTACAGAGCAAACAGCAGATATATCTGCCAGATACTCGAAGTAACAGCGAAACCAAGATAGACCAGAGCGTAGATGAACCAGCCGATAATTATTACACGTCTTCTTCCCAGCTTATCGGAAAGAATTCCCATCGGAAGTGAGGTGGAAGCATAGGTAACATTAAACAGGACCAGCATCAGCACTACCTGCAGCAGAGGCGCTCCCAGGTTCTGTGCTCTCAGAATAACGAAGAAATCGCTGGAATTTCCCAGCGTGAAAACAAACATTATCGACAGGAACAGCCAGAAACGGGTATCGAAACTCTCTTTTATTCCCGATAAAGACAGTCCGCCGGAAGAAGCGGCGCCGGATTCTCCGCCTTTCTTTATCTCTTTCACCATGAACTGAAGGACAATTACAGCCAGCACCGCCGGTATGACTCCGCCGATTATCAGCCACCGGAAACAGCCGAGAGTCAGCTGGACTGCATCCGTACCCTGGATGCAGTATACAATCAGCACGGCTATCACAAGCCCCAGAAAAGCACCCGTAGTGTCCATAGCCCTGTGCAGACCGAATGCCTTCCCCCTCTCGTCGGGAGTTATAGAATCGGCAATCAGAGCGTCTCGCGAGGATGTACGGACTCCTTTACCGAGTCTATCCGTAAATCTTACCGCAAGGACGAGACCCCATGAACTCGCCAGGTATAGAAAGGGCTTGGCAATCGTGGATATAGTGTAGCCAAGTACCGCCAGCCCTTTACGTTTGCCCAGCTTGTCGCTGACCCAGCCGCTGAAAATCCTGAAGATTGCATCGGCTCCCTCGGCAAGTCCTCCGACGAGACCGACGATTGTGCCCCCAGCACCCAGGACATTGGCCAGGAACAAAGGGACAAGGGTAAATATCATTTCGCTGCTGACATCTGTCAGCAGGCTGGTCACACCCATAAAGAATACATTCGGATGAAGGCCCCAGATTTTCTTTCCGCTTCCGGTCGGATCAGACTGCTCTTCCAATTCTTCCCCCTAAACGATATATCGCTATATTTATATCACAAGCTATAGCGTCAGGCAAGAATTCCTCTGTATCCTTGTATATTTAGCCAAAAGGACTCTTTAAGTTGAACCTTTGTATATCAGGTATTATTGTAAAATAAACATAACGTATTGACGATATTAGACTTCTATGTTATTCTGGAAAAATAGAAGGAGTCTCAGTTAATTCAACCACGATTGAAAGCTGAGGAGGTTCAGTATGTATTGGTGGACCTGGATTCTAATAGTTATTCTTGTTGCCCTGATAGTATTATTCTTCATGGCAAGAAGGCGCTAATGTAGAGAATCCCGCCGAACGTTAATATTTCAGGTTGAGATTCAGTTAAGATTAAATATCAAGTTTGATCAACAAGAATTTGAAGCCCGATTTTTGTCTTTGTATCGGGCTTCTTATTTATGTCCCGTTTGTCTGCGTATTCCAGCCTGCAGTCACTTGACACTCCCACTATTAATAGCTACAATATTTCCCGTGTGACGAAGCTCACGTGCCGAGGTAGCTCAGGTGGTAGAGCAATGGACTGAAAATCCATGTGTCCCCAGTTCGATTCTGGGTCTCGGCACCAAAACCGAATAATATTATCTTAACGAGCGGAAGTAGTTCAGCGGTAGAACGCCTCCTTGCCAAGGAGGAGGTCGCGAGTTCGAACCTCGTCTTCCGCTCCATTTTTTATACGGGATATACCATATAGTATTTAATTCTTCAATTTGCCAGAAGATACCCTCTCTTGATACTATATATCTATGAGAATACGTGCCTTCGAGGTTGACGAACCCGTTCCGGAACTGGAAGATACACACGCATTCGCCATGCTTAATCCATGGGTTGATGTGGGCAGTGTCGGTACGCTTATTCTTTCCTGGCTGGAAGAGCATTACAAGGCAAAGGACCTTGCCAGACTTGCCAGGCCGGGCGATTTCTTCGACTTTACCCGTTACCGCCCTACCAGCCGGATAAGGGGTGAACAAAGGCAGGTAACTGTACCCAATACTTTCGTTACTTACAGCAAGCAGGAATCAGGAAGCGACCTGCTTTTCCTGCGAATGCTCGAACCTCACAGTCACGGGGAAGTATACATAGATTCCGTTCTCCAACTTCTTTCCAGGTTCAATGTTAGAAAGTATTTCCTTATCGGCAGTATGTACGACTACGTACCTCACACCAGGCCTTTGATTGTTACCGGAGGAGCCGTGGGCAGGGGTATGCGCCGGCAAATGTCTGAAATGAAAGTGGAATACAGTAATTATCAGGGACCTACTTCTATCAGCTTCCTTATATCTCAACGGGCTCCCGAGTTCGATATGGAGACTTCCAGTCTCATAGTACACCTGCCCCAATATACTCAAATGGACGAGGACTATATGGGCACGGTACGTATTATGGAAATGCTCAACTCTTTATACGGCATCCCGATAAAAGAGTCGTATGTAAGGAGAGCCGAAAAACAAAAAGAGCAGATAGACCAGGCGCTTAACAAGAATCCTGAACTCAAGGGAATCATCGAACAGCTCGAGAGCAGCTACGAGACCCGGACCGGCCCGGAACAGGAAGAAGAAGGCACCCGCCTCTCTCCGGAAGTAGAGAAATTCCTTTCCGAAATGGACAGGCGCTTCAGGGAAGAATAGAGATATCTATTCCCACCCTCCACCTGTAATGAAGCTTCAGAGAGGTACACCACTCTCATAAACTCCCAATATACGCATAATTATTTTTCTTCTATTCAACTACGATACCGAAATGTATTATTTTGTGCATCCGTAACGTGTTATAATCACCTTGAACTACCGCAACTTTCAGGAGGTAAATATGAACGTTATCTGGATAATATCCGATACATTTCGGCGTGACTACCTGGGTGCATATGGCAATAAGACTATTTACACACCTTCACTGGATGCCCTGGCAGCCAGATCGGTACGCTTTGACAGCCATTACGCGGCATCATTCCCCACTATGCCGGCCCGTGCCGATTTCCTGACCGGTCGCTGGACGATGTCATTCATGAAGTGGTCACCTCTTCCCATGAGTGAAGTGGTACTCGGTGAACTCCTAGCAGGCAAAGGTATCCATACCGCAGCGGTTGTGGATACTCCTTTTTATTTGCGTAATGCTATGGGTTATGACCGCGGTTTTCGTACCTTTACCGAAGTCCCCGGACAGGTGCATCATCCCGTAATCCCGGGCGAGTCACTTGGTCCTGAAATGATGGATGCTGACATTAATGCTCGTGAGGTAGCCGCCCCATGGCATTTTGAATCCGACCGCTTTGCTCCTATGACATTTACAAAAGCGATGGAGTGGCTGACCTATCATTACAAAGAAGACTTTTTCCTCTATATAGATACCTGGGACCCCCACGAGCCATGGGACGCTCCCGACTATTATACCGAGCGTTACTGGCCCGGATATGATGGTGAAATCCTGTTTCCTATTTACGGTAACTGGCATGATACACCCGGATATACCGAAGAAAAGGTTAGAAAAATGATTGCCACGTACTGCGGCGAGGTAACAATGGTCGACACCTGGGTCGGTTACTTTCTGAGGCAGGTGGAAAATATGGGCCTGATGGATAATACGGCCATTATCTTTACAACCGACCACGGTTTCTATTTCGGTGAGCATGGCGGTATGATTGGTAAATCGGTCCTTGCCAGGGACCCGAATCTGAATAAAGAAGAAGGGGATTTCTGGGCAACCGGGCCGGGAGTCTGGTCACGCTCGCCGTTATACCAGGAACTGCTGGCTATCCCGCTCCTCATTTATATGC
>CAZIYN010000055.1:0-811 GCA_964543495.1 uncultured Dehalococcoidales bacterium
AGAAGTGTACCTGCGAGCACCGTCGCAGCCTGGCCGGTGGATAACGCTGAAACCGTAAAAAGCGCCGGCAGCAGCCAGGTATTCCAGAAAGAGACGTATTTCACCGACTGAATCAGAATCCCCGTATAAATCGCCGTCGCCAGCGCGAAGATAAAAGCGATTATTTCACAGACAAGTAGTACCGGAGACCATTTGCCGATATCCACATTTATCAGAGGCAGCAGCGAGACCAGCATCACCAGCCCGCCGATGATAATACAGACGGAAAGGATATAAAAACCCCTGGATAACCATGATGTCCGCGGATTCATTATTGTATTCAGGAATCTCCTTTTGATACCCAGCTTCAGGACCAGAAACAGGGCGCCCACTCCCACCAGTACCGACCCCCAGAGTAAAATCGTTCTGATTTCATACGGCGAATTCCCCGTCCAGTCCATAAGCAGCCCCAGAGCAAGCGCTCCGGCGCCCATGCCGGCAAGGTAGAGATAAAGCGCTACCTGCCATCCCCACTCTTTCTGGGGCTTTATAAAACGACTGTTTATTACCGGGTTATCTTTTCCTGTATCCATCATTATGTCAAATATACCCGCTTAAAGTTCATGCCCCGGTCCCTCTTCCAGTCCCAGCTCTTTCAGCTTGGCAGGCTCTGGGACTCCCTTCTTATCCCAGCCGTGAATTTTATAGTATTCGTCAACCATCGAGCCGAATTTATCCCTGTCGAGAGTCTTCCCTCGAACTTCCTCGGGACCCGAAGGCATCTGTTCTTCGAAATACCGGTCTGACAGCATGTCATCATCTCTTGAAGCAC
>CAZIYN010000055.1:821-10364 GCA_964543495.1 uncultured Dehalococcoidales bacterium
GGCGACCCGGCGGCGGTAGATCTACCGGACGAAGAGGTTAAAGAGCTTTTCGAGAGTATACGCCCTGTCGGCGCACTGCCAGATTTCGGTATCTGAAAGTTCGAGTCCGGTGTTCAGGTAAATCATCCTTGAAAACTCCCCGAAAGAGGGCATCTCCAGACTCATGAACGCGGTGTGATATTTACACATTCCTATCATATCGGCAGCCATATAGCATAGTTCGTGCCAGTAGACCTGCCACGGCTTTCCTTCATAATCACGGTAGTCCGGAGAAAGAGGCCCGTCATAGGGCTGCGGATGCGCATATATTTCTCTCAGGGTTGCTTCTGGCAGTTCCTGCAGGTCTATAAAAGGAATTGAGCGCAGGAGGTCGGGGCCGGATGTGGAGGTGGCGCTCCCCAGCGCCATACCGGGTGCCGCCCGTTCGTCACAGGGAAGAGCGGATACTCCCTTCACGTGGACGAGATACTTTTCGGAGCTCTTCCCTATTTTTTCCGCAGCGCGCAGACCGCCCTCGGCAAGGGTATCTCCCAACCCTTCTCTCCTTCCGATGCGGTGAATCATTTCAATAACGGCTTCATCATTCCCGAACTCAAGTTTAAGCCCGCCGGTATCATCGTCTGTAATAATCCCTTTTTCATACAGATCCATAACCCATGAAATAAGACTCCCCGTCTCCAGGGCATCGAGTCCGTAAGAGTTCGCCAGGTAATTCGCAGTGAGGACGGTATTAACGTCTTTGCAGCCGACCTCGGCTCCCCAGGCTCCCTGGCTCTCATATCCGGGACCCTGTGCATAAGCACCTTCACAGGGTTCGTCTTCGATAATATAACGGTACCGGCAGTGAAGCTGGCAGGCATAACATGCATCCATCCCGTATGCATACTCGCTTATGCTCTCGGCATTGATACCATCGCTGTCATCGAACCGGTTCGATATAAAGTTCTGTGTCCTGGTCAGACCCATCCGGTTGGTGAGTCCGTAAAGGAACATAGGCCCCCACTGCTGCATCATTTTCCCGTAATCGGTAGAGCAGATTTTATCCGTGAGCTGCCTGTCGTAGGCGATTGCCTCGCCGGGCAGTTCAACCTCTATTCCCCTCGTGCCGCGGGCGACTATTGCTTTGAGGTTTTTGGAACCGAGAACGGCCCCGATACCCGTTCTGGACCCGCTATCATGGTGACGATGCATCACACCGGCAAACCTGACGAGTTTTTCCCCCGCAGTGCCTGTACAGAGTACCTGAATTTCTTCGTCGTCGAGTTCCTGCCTCAGTATCTCCTGCGTATTCTGGGCGGTTTCTCCCCGGACCGCGGAAGCATCCCTGACTTCAATCCTGCCGTTATTAATATAGATATAGGAAGGTTTCTCTGCCTTCCCCTTGATAACGAGATGGTCGAATCCCGCCCAGCGTAGTTCGGGAGCGAAAAATCCGCCGATACCGGCACTTCCGAGGTACCCGTTCAATGGAGACTTAGAGGCGATATGAGTCCAGCCCGAAGCGGAAGCGAGTGTGCCACCGAGAAGACCGGCGCCGACCACAACCACGTTTTCGGGGCTGAAAGGTTCTACGTTCTCCTGGAGATGATTATATAAAAGGTAAATGTCCAGTCCGCGTCCCCCGATATATTTCTTCCTTATATCGAGAGGAACAGCAGCAGTATCTACTCTACCTTTTGTGAGGTCGATATAGGCTATCTTTCTATCGAGAGCCATTAATCTCCCATGATTTTAATTTATCCGGCGCTATATTTAGTAAAAGCAGATGTTAACCCGGTAATTTTACCTGTTCGGCAACATTACCGAATTTCAGCTCTGTCACCTTTTCTTTTGTCGGGATTCCTTCCGGAGTCCAGCCCCGAAGCTCGTAGTATTCCTGCAACATAGTATCCCAGGGCACGATTTTCCCGCGATATATGCCCACCGTTCCTTCTTCGTAAGCCAGTCTGCCGGCAAATCTATCGTCCTTAACCTCCCAGCCTTTAACCCTGTAATTATACAATCTGGCCAGGTTGAACACCCTCTCGCCGACAGCCATCAGCTCTTCGTAGGATACATTCCAGCCTGTTATTTTACTCAGAATCTCGGCATAGGTCGTAGGGCCGAAACCCACCATCATAAACTGGGTGGCAGCACCGAACATACAGGTGACCAGAGTATTGAAAAGAGAAACGAAGTTTTCCGTCCACATCGCGAACAGTGCCTTACCTTCTAGTCCTCTTACCCAGTCCCGGTCGACCTTTGGTGGGTCTCCGAAAATCCTCTTCTTCAGGTCATCGGGCATATCGAGCAGTTCCAGACACCTCTCGTAGAGTTCGAGGTTGGTCATGCCGATATACTCGGGATAGGTATCGCGGTTTTCAGGCAAGAAAGCAAGCTCCCAGACGTTGTGCAGGCGGAGCCAGTCTCCTCCCCGCGGGCTTGTCAGCGCTCCGAAAGACCATATAAGAGCCTGGAGTTTGGCATCTCGCTGTATGGATGGCTTATTCTTCACTGTCTGCGGCATAATGGCTTCCGCTTCCGGTCCGAGTTTTTTCGCCATCTCGGCAACACCTTCAGCCAGTAAATTCCCCAGTTTCCCTTCGCGATGAGCCGTTTTACGGGTTACCTCCCATATCAGGTCCACATCACCCCGGCTGAGAGTTAGCCCGTCCGTATCCTCGGTGGTAATAATTCCGTTGACGAACAGGTCGACCGCGTAAGAAAACGCCATAGTGAAGGAAGCCGGGTCGAGACCGAGTTCCTGTATCAGCCGCTCGAAGTAAATCCAGTTATCGAAGTCCTGAATGCCGAGATTCCGCAGTCCGACGGTCAGGAAGGTCATATGTCCTCCGAGCTGTCTTAACCCGGCGTATCTGCCTTCTTTAATCTGGAGCCAGTGATAACAGGGTGCAAAACAGTTGAGACATCCGGCGTTATTCAGGTGAGGATAATCGGCTTCATCCCTGTTTTCAGCCAGCCGCGTACCGGTAAGAGGCCAGTTAGCCGTAGCCGACAGGTCGGTCGTACTGCCGTGTTCTTTCCAGATTTTCAGAGTCGGTTCTTCTTCGACAAATTTATTAACAGCACTGTAAGACGCGTCCAGCAGACCGCGCGGGTCGCTTATCTGGATTTCCCCGGTACCCCTCACGGCGATAGCTTTCAGGTTCTTTGAACCCATTACCGTCCCGCCTCCGGAGCGACCGGGACAGGAAGTAGCATCACCGCAGGCGACTGCGTATCTGACAACGTTCTCTCCGGCGATTGAGATGCTTAAAACTCTTACTTCGCCTTCGTAGCGTTCTCCGACTTCCTCCCGTATCAGTTTTACGGTTTCTCCTGTCTCTTTACCCCAGATATGGGAAGCGTCTTTGATTGTTATTTCCTGGTTATCTATGAAAACATAGACCGGTTTCTCCGCTTTGCCTTTAACGATAATGATATCGAATCCGGCGTATTTCATTACTGCCGGGAAATACCATCCGAACGAACCGGAAGAAAAACCTCCTGTCTCAGGGCTGATGCAACCGAGCATCGCCCTTCCTGCCTGAGGAGCGGCGGTAGCCGTCCAGGGGCCACCGGCGATAATGATTTCGTTCTCGGGTCCGAGAGGGTCTATAGCTTCCGGAATATCTTTCCAGAGTATCTTCGTAATAAAGCCGTCACCGCCAACCCATAGCCTGGGGTCTATATCATAGTCCCTCCAGAATTTATCTGTGGGTACCACCTGAGCTTCCAGCTTTGTCAGGTCGATTATTGCTACGTTTCCAGCGTATCCTTTAGGAACTGCCATCTTTACCCTCCCCTACAGAGATTTCCTCCGGTATGGTGGGTTCGAGTTCTACGACCTTTCTCGCCAGGCGGTCCATTTTCGGAGTATGGGCCAGGCTCTTGGGGACGAACTGAAGAGCGCCCGTGGGGCAGAATTTAACGCACTGCGGGTCTCCGTCACAGAGCTCGCATTTGATGACCCGGTTTCTCTTTGAATCATATAAAGCGGCGCCGAATGGGCATCTGGCGATACACATCCTGCAGCCGATGCACTTATCATAGTTAATAATCATCGCCCCGGTTTCTTTATCTTTTTTTATGGCTTTCACCGGACAGAAATACATACAGAACGGCTTATCACACTGCCGGCAGTTAAGAACTTCGAATATCAACTCGTCCTCTTCGTCTATCCTGGTGATAGCGTGCCCTTCGTGTCTGGCCACGTGTAGACGCGCTCCGGACAGGCTTGTCGCTCCGTTATTGTACGTCGAACACGTCGTCATGCAACGCATACAGCCGGTACACAGGACCGGGTCGAACACAAGAACTTTCTCTTCCAAAACGATTATTCTCCTTCCCTGCTAAACAGTCCGGTATTACTCAGCTTCCTCTAACCACCTGTCAGCATCATAACTATGTGAATGACATCTCCGTCATCGACCCTGAGGTCGAGGTCGTCGGGATTTACCATTTCCAGATTAACATAGATATCAAGAAAATTACTTACTTTCCCATTTTTTCCGAACAGCCACTCCCTGGCTTTTGGAAACTGGCTGACCAGTTGTTCCAGACATTCGCCTATAGTACTGCCGTTAACCTCAATTTCTTCCCGGTCGTTGGTCAGATGAGGTAAAAAGTAATAAACATTAACTTTTACGCTCATACAGAGCCTGTCTCTCCCGTATAGTATGTGCAGATATCAATGTATTCTGAAATTCGACTTTTTGGACCGATAGACTGCCTGAGCATATAAAGACGACCGGATAATTGACGGTAATTCGAGCAAATCCAATTATAGCATCCGTAATTCTCCATATCAAGAAAGCGAGCAATTGGTACTATTCGGTTTCGATTGATATTACATACTATCCCCCTTTCCCCCTTTCAAACAGTTCCCTCTATTACCTGTGAAAATTCATTTGTTTGAAAGGGGGAAGAAGTTTTAGAGAGGGGGCTAAGCCCCCTCTCTTCTATACTCCCCTCTCCAGCCAGGGAGAGTTCTCTTTTAATTAGAGTGGTTCTGGCTGAAGAGGGGCAAGGGGTGAGGTAAATAACTATCAACCAGATGCAAACAGAAGCGAGTAATTCTTGTATTTC
Organism: uncultured Dehalococcoidales bacterium; assembly: GCA_964543495.1. Taxonomy (GTDB): domain Bacteria; phylum Chloroflexota; class Dehalococcoidia; order Dehalococcoidales; family UBA2162; genus CAYVOV01. The sequence continues at coordinate 5,889 of CAZIYN010000055.1, forward strand.
TATATTCGTTGTTATATACTCACATTAATTGAATATGTAGTTGAGGGTGCCCGAGCGTAAGTCAGGGCCCAACTGGAAAGCAAGCCGGTGAAATTCCGGCACGGCCGCGCCGCTGTGAATCCCCGATAGGACCGGGAGAAGTCAGAACGCCAGCCCTCTGATTACCTACAGGTCTCCGCGGGGAGAAGTAGGATTTTTTATTGAGCCTTGATTTCCCCTCCGCTGTAGGAGGGGAATATTTTTACTTAAAAACGTACAGGAGGAGAGGTGAAAAGCACTTTAAGTAAAATAACGGTCCTTACCCTTATCTTGTCCCTTTTATTGTTCTCGGTTGCAGCCTGTAGCACCGCTGCGGAAGAAGAATCGCCTTCCGCCATTGAAGTGACCGACCAGCTCGGTAGAACGGTTACTCTGGAAAAAGTCCCCGGGAGAATCGTATCTCTGGCTCCGAGTAACACTGAGATTCTCTTTGCCCTTGGACTGGGTGACAACGTGGTGGGAGTAACCAAATACTGCGATTATCCGGCGGAAGCCCTGGAAAAACCGAATGTCGGCGGGTTCAGCACACCGAATATCGAGGAAATCATTGCCCTTTCACCCGACCTCGTTGTTGCCGCTTCGAGACACGAAGAAGAGATAATCCCCCGGCTTGAAGAGAAGGGTATTACGGTACTGGCTCTCGAACCGAAGACTCTGGACTCCATACTTGAGGCGATTACGCTGATAGGCAGGGTTACCGGGACTGAAGAAGCTTCAGCACTCGTAGCTTCGCTGGAAAGCAGGATAAAGGCGGTAACGGATAAGATAAGCGGCCTTTCCGAAAAGGAGAAACCGCGGGTATTTTACCTGACCTGGCACGACCCGTTAAAGACATCCGGCTCCGGGACCATCCATAATGAACTTATCGAGAGAGCCGGCGGGAATAATATATTCGGAGATGTCGAGAGCTCGCAGACAGTCGACCTGGAAACACTCGTCTCGAGAGACCCGCAGGTTATGATTGCCGGTACCGGAATGGGCACCGGTAAAGAACAAACACTTCAGTACCTCACCGAAGAATCAAGGCTACAGAACACGGAAGCCGTCGGAAACGGCAGTATTTACGGAATCGATATAGACCTTTCAGGCCGCGGAGGGCCAAGGATAGTCGAGGGACTCGAACAGTTCGCCAGATGCATCCATCCCGAACTCTTTGGAAAGCCCGAAGAATAGAAGGAAGAATATTTGAGCAACCTGTCTTTTATGCTGAATAATAAGGATAAGAATCGATAAAATGACCTCAGACCCGAAAAAACCGTCCATAATGGAACAACCTGTGCCGGTACACCTGCCCCGCTGGCGACGTCGGATTTATATAATTACAGGACTGCTGGTTGCTACCGTAGCGGTGGCAGCTTTCGCCACCACGATAGGCAGCGTGGATATCCCCTTCTTCACCACCTGCCGCATCCTAATATCGCAGTTACCCTTTATCGATATCGCTCAGAACTGGCAGGATACACTCGCCACGATTATCCTTGAAATCCGGCTCCCCAGGGTGATAATGGCGGGCCTGGTCGGTGCGGCACTCTCCGTTGCCGGAGCCACCTATCAGGGACTTTTCCGCAATCCTCTGGCAGACCCGTATCTAATCGGTGTCGCCCAGGGAGCATCACTCGGAGCGGTAATCGGCTTTTTACTCCCCTTCGACTGGCATGGAGCCGGTTTCGGTCTGATTCCCGCGCTGGCATTCGGCGGTGCGATATGCAGCGTCGCCATCGTCTACAGCCTGGCACGAGTGGGAAAATCCCTTCCCGTAACCACTTTAATCCTGGCGGGAGTCGCGCTCGGCGCTCTCTGGGGCTCCGTGGTCTCCTACCTGATTATCAACAGCGGCGATAAAATACACGGCATTATCTTCTGGATGATGGGCAGCTTCTCCCTGAGCGACTGGTCGGAGGTAGGAGTCGTCTTCCCGTATATACTTGTGGGGATTATCGTGATTCTGCTGCACAGCCGCTCGCTCAACGTCATGCAGCTCGATGAAGAACAGGCGCAGCAGCTTGGAATTAATGTTGAGAGGGTCAAGCTGATTCTGCTTGCCGCTGCTACCTTGATTACCGCCGCCGCTGTTTCGTTCGTCGGTACCATAGGATTCGTCGGCATTATTATTCCCCATGCGGTAAGACTTATCTGGGGACCGGACCACCGCTATCTGCTGCCCCTCTCGGTTCTTTGCGGAAGTATTTTCCTTATCCTTGCCGACCTCGGAGCGCGGACGGTTATGGCGCCCGTGGAGATACCTATAGGTGTGATTACGGCTATCTGCGGAGTACCTTTCTTCTTATACCTGCTGCGCCGCAGGAAGAGGGCTGTGTTTTTCTAGGAAACCGATATGATAAAGATTGAAGTCGATAACGTAAGTCTGGCATACGGTAAGACCGTGGTGATGAGAGACCTTACTTTCCAGGTCTCACCCGGAGAGATGGTGGGGCTAATCGGTCCCAACGGCTCCGGAAAGTCGACGATTATAAAAGCCCTCAGTCACATAATGAGACCCGTTACCGGGAAGATATTAATCGATGGCAACGACATCGCCCGGATTCCAAGGGGAGAACTCGCCCGTCTGCTGGGCGTTGTCCCGCAGATGCCGCTTCTCCCCAGTAGCTTCACCGCCTTCGAAATAGTGCTTATGGGGAGGAATCCGCATCTCGGTCTCTTCCAGTACGAAGGAATAAAGGATATGGAAATTACCTGGGAAGCAATGGAAAAGACGGCAACCCGGTCTCTTGCCGAAAGGAGAATCGGCGAGCTTTCAGGTGGTGAGATACAGCGAATCGTTATCGCCCGAGTGCTTGCCCAGGAACCGAAATCGATACTGCTGGACGAGCCGACGGCTAATCTGGATATAAACCACCAGCTTGAAATCCTAGACTTGATAAAGTCTCTCTGCCGCGAGAACAGCCTGGCAGTGGTTATAACCCTTCACGACCTCAATCTGGCTGCTCAGTACTGCGACCGTTTAATCCTGATAAATCAGGGAACGGTCCACTCACAGGGCACACCTGTGGAGGTTATCAATTCGAAGAACATTAAAGAAGTCTACGGCGCCGAAAACTGCGTCTATACCCACCCGGTAAACGGCCTGCCCACGGTCCTACTCGAAGCCGGGACAGGGCAGAAATCAAGGAACGGCAATTCAAACAACGGAAAGAAAACGGACCGGGCCACCTGAGGGTAACTATTCGCTTTCGCTTTTCCTGCCGATTAAAAGAATAGACAGCGCAAACAGAATCGTACCGATAACGGTGGCCGAATCGGCGATATTAAATGTAGGCCAGAATCCCACATCGATAAAGTCGGTAACGTGACCTATATTCAGCCTGTCGGTTAGATTGCCGATTGCTCCGCCGAGAATAAGACCCAGCGAAAGTATACCCAATCGAGAATATAGGTCCGAATACCATCGGACGACAAGGAAGACAAAAGTCAGGATAAGAGCGATACCCACAAAGTCCACAATCGTCAGGGCCAGGTTCTGATTCTGGAACAGACCGAAAGCCGACCCCGTATTCTGGACATGGATAATACTGATAAATCCAAGCTCGTAAATAGGAAATTCGCCCGTGTATGTCCTTATCCAGTTCTTGGTAAGCTGGTCGGCAGCCGCAATAATCAGGGCTATGATAAAAAAGGAGATATACAGCCCCTTACCCGGGCGCCGGTCTACTCTTTGCATTCTTTGCCTTACAGTCTACACACAGGCTGGCATGAGGAAGCGCCTCTAGCCTATCGGGGGCTATAGGATTTCCGCAACTGTCGCAGAGCCCGTAGGTCCCTTCCTCGAATTTTTGTAAAGCGTGCTCGATTTCATCGAGACGGTCTTTTGACTGTTTGCTGACCGCCAGACGCTTTTCGAGTTCGAGGCTCTCGGTTGCCTCTTCCTCTCTCTTACCGAAAGGGCTGCCTTCTCGTCTCACATCCGTGGAGCGGGCGCTGGCCTCCTGCTGCTCTATTTCCTCGAGCAGACGTTTTTTCTCATTTTCAAGGTGAGTACGTAGATTCTCATATTTTTTGGCCAATTCTGCTTCCTCCTTACTACCACCCAGATATCTTTCTACAATCCTGTCGGATAAAATCTCCCGTCTTGACGTCAGCAGGTAAAATATTATACTCGGGAGTCATTGGAAAAAACAAGGGCGGACGGTAAATCTAGTCCAGCATCAGCTTTAACTGGCGGATAGTATCGACCGATTGTCCCCGCCAGTGATTATTGGCGAAGACGAATGTATTTTCGGCTGCGCTGTCCAGCTTGCGTACCCTGGGCAGCCATTCGCCAAGTTCCTCTGCCGAATAGCTATAATCGTATCTTTCGTAAGCGTGTTCGTGCTGCCACCATTTGGCGCTATTCCGTCCGTGAAAGCGGACGTAACCGGTAGCGCCCGTAACCACGGTTACCCGCGGCATAAGGTTGGGAAATTTAGGTTAGTCGACACA
>CAZIYN010000056.1:0-10329 GCA_964543495.1 uncultured Dehalococcoidales bacterium
CGTCGATAAAGTCAGAGGAGAGATAGAAAAGAAGCAGATTATGGGGATTTGCCTCGGCAACCAGCTAATCGCCCGTGCTTTAGGAGCCGATATTTTCAAACTTAAGTTCGGTCACCGCGGCGGAAATCACCCCGTAAAAGACCTGAGTAACGGTAATGTCTATATAACGGCGCAGAACCACGGCTACGCGGTGGACGCAGATACGGTGGGTAACGGACTGGAAGTAAGCCACATCAACCTGAATGATAACACCGTGGAGGGAGTACGCCATAAAGAACTCCCCATATTCGCCATCCAGTACCACTCCGAGGCTTCTCCCGGCCCCCTGGACAGCACCTACCTCTTCGAGGACTTCATAAAGATGATGAAGGAGAATAAGTGATAATAATTTACGATGTCATTCTGAGTGAAGTGAAGAACCTCCCACCCTGTCATTCTGAGTCCACGATGAAATCGGGACGAAGAATCTGGGGGTGGTGGTGACAATTATTTAGGGTAGATGAATTAGGACAATGAGCGAATATTACGTCTATATTATGAGTAACTGGTCTCGCACACTTTATATTGGTGTGACCGGAGATTTAGTAAAACGTGTGAATCAGCACAAGAAAAAAGCTATACGTGGTTTTACGGCTAAGTATAACATAACAGACCTGGTCTATTATGAAACTACCAGTGATGTCATGTCTACGATAGCAAGGGAAAAGGAGTTGAAGGGTTGGCTTAGAGCGAAGAAGATAGCTCTTATCGAATCTGTGAATCCGGAATGGCGTGACCTGAGTCTTGAATGGGCAGAGCCCCTCCCCCAGACCCTTCGCTCTGCTCAGGGTGACAGTAAACGAAAGTAAAGGGAGATAAAGAGGGATTTAAAGTAGAGGGAGTGAGGTGGGGAAATATGGATAAACAAAAAATGATGTCGAACCTTAATCAATATAAATATATAGATAAATTTTTAGGGGATATCATAAGAAAAAGAATGACTATCAAAGGCTTTACGCGTGGTATGCTCACTGCCCATCTTCTTGACTCCAATGAATCCACTAAATCAGATTTAGACAAACTAGAACATATTCTTCAAATTGGGAACTCATGCTGTGAGGGATTCAATTTTATATTCGAAGAAAGTAAGTTATCGAACAAAGACGTCGCTATAGATGGAGAAATAATCAACATACTCGCCGAGGTAAAAGCTTTTGAAATACTATCCCATAATGGCTTTAAGAAGATAAAAAAAATAAAACGTAGCAAAATCACTAAAACGGTCGATTTTACAGCAAAAATAAATGGACAAAATTACGCGGTAGAAGTAACGCGTTTAGGTATAGCCCAAGCAAACAGAAAAAAACCTGTATATTTAATAAAAGATAAAATCCATCCACATAATATGCCAGGGATTCGAGAATTGGAAGGAGAGTTTTTCATCACAAGCGGAAAAGATAATATACCTAGAACCGAAGAGACTATTAGAGATGCTATTAATAATAAATTTTCGCAGTTGAAAGGTTTTTGCAAAACACAAGATGGAAACTGGAAAGGAATAATAGTTATTTCGACGGGTCGTGATTATTTTGTAATGAATAAATATGCTAACACTGAGTTTGAAATGCACCCAAATTCTGTTAGGGAAGCTCTTAAAAATGTATGGAATCTATTAAATAAGGAGCACGGGAACTTCAAGTACTTGCAGCACATTGTAATTACAATAGATAAAGATTTAAGTAGAACAATAATATATCCAGACATAGAAAAAAGGAGCTTAAACATTGCCTGAAAAACCATCTAAAGTATTAATTATAGGCTCGGGGCCGATAATTATCGGGCAGGCGGCGGAGTTCGATTACGCCGGAACACAGGCATGCAAGGCGATGCGGGAAGAGGGAGTAACCTCGGTGCTGGTGAATTCCAATCCTGCAACCATTATGACCGATGAAGATATCGCGGATGTTGTCTATATCGAACCGCTGACGGTTGGAATGGTCAGCCGAATTATCGAAAAAGAGAGACCAGACGGACTTCTGCCCACTCTTGGAGGGCAAACAGGACTCAACCTGGCGGTCGACCTTGCGGATGCCGGAGTCCTTGATAAGTATAATGTCAGGGCACTTGGGACCCCGATCCAGACAATCAGGATGGCCGAGGACAGGGAACTATTCAAGCAGATGCTCCTCGATATAGGAGAGCCCGTACCCAAGAGCAAGACGGTAAACAACCTTGAAGAAGCCCGCGAGGTCGCCGGGGAAATAGGTTTCCCCCTGGTAATCCGTCCGGCGTATACACTTGGCGGGACCGGCGGTGGTTTTGCCCATAATATGAAAGAATTGAACGAAGTAGCAGGAGCCGGCCTTGCCACCAGCCCCATACACCAGGTACTGCTCGAGGAATCGGTGGTGGGCTGGAAAGAAGTCGAATACGAGGTAATGCGTGACGCCGTAAATACCTGCATTACAGTCTGTAATATGGAAAATCTGGACCCGATGGGCATACATACCGGAGACAGCATCGTTGTCGCTCCCAGCCAGACACTGACCAATAAAGAATACCAGCTACTGCGGAACGCTTCACTGAAAATTATCCGCGCCCTGGGTATAGAAGGAGGATGCAATGTTCAACTCGCTCTCGACCCTAAAAGCGATAAGTACTATGTCATCGAAGTTAATCCGAGGGTTAGTAGGAGCTCGGCCCTGGCGAGTAAAGCCACCGGATACCCGATTGCCCGAGTCGCCGCCAAAATCGCAGTCGGAAAGCGACTCGATGAAATACCTAACGCCGTCACAGGTAAGACGATGGCTTCCTTCGAGCCGGCTCTTGATTACCTGGTGGTGAAAATACCGCGCTGGCCGTTCGATAAGTTCGAGTCCGGCGACAGGATACTGGGCACCCAGATGAAAGCCACCGGAGAGGTTATGGCTATAGACCGCTCCTTTGAGGCAGCCCTCCAGAAAGCGGTACGCTCGCTTGAATTCGGTCATAAGTCACTTCTGTGGGAAGACAGTAACTGGAAACTGGATACCGGCATAAATGCCTACTCGCTGAAGGCTACCGATGTAAGGCTGTGGGTACTGATGGCGGCATTAAGAAGAGGAATAACTCCCGAGGCTCTTTCCGACGAGACTAAAGTCGACCTCTGGTTCCTTGATAAGCTTCAGAACATAGTGGATATGGAAAGGCGTTTACTTGCAGAGCCGCTGACTCCCGAAATCATGAAGCAGGCAAAGAAACTGGGATTCTCGGATGAACAGGTCGGTACTCTCGGAGATAAACTTCCCGAACAGGTCAGGCAGTTAAGGCTTCAGTGGGGAATCCGCCCGGTCTTTAAGATGGTGGATACCTGCGCCGCCGAATTTGATGCCGCAACCCCATACTTCTACAGCACCTACGAGCAGGAGAATGAAGCCGAATCAAAGGCTGAAAATAAAGCTGTTGTAATCGGCAGTGGGCCGATTCGTATAGGGCAGGGGATTGAATTCGATTACTGCAGCGTCCATTCCGCATGGGCTCTTCAGGAAGCCGGCTATAAAAGCATAATGGTCAACTCCAATCCTGAAACTGTATCTACCGACTTCGACACCAGTAGCCGGCTTTATTTCGAAGCCCTGGATGAAGAAAGCCTGCGCGATATTCTCGAGAATGAAGGAGAACCGAATGGAGACATCCCTTCCTCTATATGCCAGTTCGGCGGTCAGACTGCCGTTAATCTGGCTACTCCCTTATCGCGCAGCGGTATGCCGATAATCGGTTCCAGCGCCGAGGTTATCGATATGGCTGAAGACAGAAAACAGTTCGAAAGATTCCTGAGCGAACTCGGCATACCTCAACCTCCCGGAGCCGGTGTGGTTAATATCGAAGAAGCTTTGAACACCGCCAGCATAATCGGTTATCCGGTACTCGTAAGACCGAGTTACGTACTCGGAGGAAGGGCGATGGAAATCGTCCATGACGCTGATGAATTGACCCGGTATATGGGTGCGGCAATGCAGCTGGATTCCGACCACCCGATTCTCATAGATAAATATCTTGAAGGTAAAGAGGTGGAGGTTGACGCTATCTGTGACGGAGAGACCGTCCTCATCCCCGGCATTATGGAGCATATAGAGCGAGCCGGAGTCCACAGCGGCGATTCCATGGCAGTATACCCGGGAATAAATCTTACCAGAGAAGTTACCGATACACTTATAGATTATGCGGTAAGAATAGGGCTTGCGCTCAACGTCAGAGGGCTAATGAATATACAGTTCGATGTAATGCATGATGAAGAATCCGGAGGGTCTTCCGTTTATATACTGGAGGTAAATCCACGCTCAAGCCGTACCGTCCCGTTTATCTCCAAGGTCACCGGTGTCCCGATGGTCAAGCTGGCAACGAAAGTAATGCTCGGTATGAGTCTCAAAGAGCTGGGGTATCAGACAGGTCTTTGGAAAGAACAGGGGCTTATTGCCGTCAAGGCGCCTGTATTCTCGATGTCGAAACTGGCGGGAGTGGATACCTATCTGGGACCTGAGATGAAGTCCACAGGCGAGGTAATGGGAATAGACTATACTTACGATACGGCACTGGCAAAAGCGCTTCAGGCAGCCGGTCTGACACTCCCCGAGAAGGGGGCTTTACTGCTGAGTATTGCGGATAAAGACAAGCCGGAAGCATTGCCCATGATAAAACGGCTGGAATCTATCGGGTACACACTTTACGCTACCGAAGGAACGGCGGCGATGATAGAAGCAGCCGGAATCCCCGTTAAAGTTATCACTAAAAAATTAGACGAGGGACATCCTAATGTTATTGATGTCATTACCCAGGGAACAGTGAACGCAGTACTGAATACGATTACCGGCGACAGGGTCCCCCTGCGGGATGGATTTTTTATCAGGAGGGCCGCCACTGAGCGACGGATTCCCTGCTTTACTTCTCTGGATACCGCCGCAGCAGCGGTCGATACCCTCGTAAAAGGAAGCCATAATTTCAGTGTTAATCCATTTCCGGAATACCGCAGGCAGGAGAAAGCATGATACAGACTTCAGCCACCGTTACTGACAACCGTCAGATTATGAGAGAACTGGTGCGCCGAAAAGACCTGTCGAATCCGAAACCCCGTGATATAACCGGAAGCTGGATTATCCGTCTTGAATGTCCGGAAATAGCCGGTGAAGCCATACCCGGACAGTACGTAATGTTGCACTGCGGGGATGATACGACACTACCCAGACCCTTCAGCATCCATCAGGTCTCGAAAAGCGAGATAGCAATTTATTATGCCGTAAAAGAAGGTGGAAAAGGGACTAACTGGCTTTCACTCAGAGAAGAAGGAGATGAAGTCCGGCTCTTCGGCCCGCTTGGTAATGGTTTCAAGATATACCCTGATTCGCGCAAGCTTCTACTGATAGCCGGAGGGACAGGTATTGCTCCTCTGTATTTTCTTTCCGAATACGGACTTAAGAACGGGTATAGAGTAACGCTCTGTCTGGGCGCATCCGGAGAATTAAAGCCCTCAGGTGAGTCAAATCCAAGTCAGCTTTATCCGTTAACAATGTTACCCAGGGGTATCCAGCTTTCAAAGATAGTCTCCTCTTCCGATGGAAAAACAGGTCTGGTTACAGAGCTGGTGCCGGATTTTGCAGAGCAGGCAGATCAGATTTTCGCTTGCGGGCCTGAAAATATGTACAGAGCACTCTCCGGAATGCCCGAGCTGGAAAATAAGCCTGTCCAGATTTCACTGGAGATAATGATGGGCTGCGGGCGTGGAATCTGCTACGGATGCACTGTAAAGACCAGAAACGGTCTTAAAAAAGTATGTGAAGACGGTCCTGTCTTTAACCTGAATGATATTCGCTGGGACTGAAACACGGGTAGAGTGGAGGCTTAAAATGATAGTCAGCGAAACAATCACCCTTCAGACTAAAAGTGATACCGATATAATTGACATAACACCGGAAATTGTCCGTGTGGTTTCCGGTTCGCCGGTGAAAGATGGAACGGTTACTGTTTTCGTGAAACACTCCACTGTGGGAATAACCACGATAGAATATGAGTCCGGTGTAGTGGCCGACTTCCGGGATATGTTCAAGCGTATCGCACCCCGGGAAATTCCTTACCAGCATGACCGTGCCTGGGGTGACGGAAACGGGCACTCCCATGTCCGGGCATCACTGCTAGGCGCTTCTCTGGTAATCCCTTTTAACAATAAGCAGCTTACTCTGGGTACCTGGCAGCAAATAGTGTTAATCGATTTCGATAACAGACCGCGTTCGAGACAGGTAATTCTACAGATATCAGGTGAGTAGCTGATATACTCGGCTAGTTCTTAAAAGAATCGATATCTACCATAAACCTCAATTGGAGGTTATTGAGGACAAGGTTCGCTTCCTGCTCGTTCATCTTCAAGATAACGTATTCGGTAAGTTTTCCTAACAAAGGGACCGGGACCGTATATTCTATGGTGATGGTAACTCTGGTCCTGTCTTCAATCGAGCGGAAAGTCAATGTTATTTTGCCGTGTATACCGCCTTTTGTCTCAAGCACCATCCACTGGTTGGGCAGGTAATCGGTACATTCTCCGGTGCCTCTGAACCGCATCCCGATCATTTTATACTCATACGCGGCACTGAAACCACCGTTCGGTAAAGCTTTAACATCTTTAACTGCCATCAGGCTCGGCCAGAGCTCGGTCCAGTTATTCGGATCACTTACATAGCGAAAAACTCTCTCCAGAGTCGAATTCACAATTATCTCTTTATAGATTCTTGCCAAATACCTGCCCCTGACATTTTATACAAGCGTATTATAGACTTATTAAGAGAGTATATCCAGTCCTGTTATTCTTGACAGTATTTCAGTCTCCAGATTATAATATTTTAGCTTCAGGGAAACATATACATACTGTTTTCCCGCTAGTATATCAGGAAAGGTGATTCAGCATGGCAAACGAAATAGGTAAGAGATACTTTTGCGCTAAATGCGGGTCCGAGTTCATTGTTACAAAGGCAGGAGACGGCACAATTACTTGTTGCGGTCAGCCTATGGAACAGAAGAAATAGCCGTTATTCAAGGAGGAATTCCGTGGCAAGTCAGTTAGGAAAGAGATATCGCTGTGAGAAATGCGGCACCGAGGTCCTCTGTGTGAAATCAGGTGAGGGCTCGATTACCTGCTGTGGTGCCGAGATGGAAATCCAGGAACCGAGAGCAATTCCATCCTCAGATTAAATAATATTCAGATAGATTATACGATAAATAATATATAGCTCGCCGACTCAGGGGCGAGCTATCTTTATTATTATCTGGTATGCAGCAGTGATATGAATTCCGAGCGAGTCTTGGAATTACTTCTGAAAGAGCCCCTGAGTGCGGAAGTTTCCAGAGTACTGCCGGGTTTTTTGACTCCTCTCATCATCATGCACAGGTGCTCAGCCTGAATAACGACTCCCACACCTGCCGGATTTATTCCCTCGACGATAGCGTCTGCAATCTGGGAAGTCATTCGTTCCTGTATCTGCACCCGCCTGGCAAATATATCGACTACTCTCAGCAATTTACTGCCTCCGACGACTTTGCCCGTGGCGTTGGGGATATATCCGATATTTGCGGTGCCATAGAAAGGCAGCAGGTGATGTTCACAAACCGAGTAGAATGGAATGTCCCTGACGATTATCATCTCACGATGGCCTTCTTCGAATTCGACGGAAAGCACTTCTTTCGGGTCCTGTTTCATTCCTATAAAAAGCTCTCTATACATCTCGGCGACACGTCTGGGCGTCTCGCGGAGACCTTCTCTTTCCGGGTCTTCCCCGATTGATTTAATGATAGATTTAACTGCTTTCTTTATCTCAGTTTCGTCGAACACTCGATTCCTCCTTGAACCCAATCCTGAGTTTTATATTTAGGCAATCGTGGTTATTACAGCTCAAGTGCTTCTTCTATTGCCGATATATCCGGCGGCAGTTCCAGAAACTCACCGGGGTTTTTAAGGACAATATCGCTGTCTTTAAGCCCGTTACCGGTCACTATGCAGACTACCTTTTTATCGGATAAGTCCATACCTTGTTTTACCCGTTTAATCAGACCGGCCAGAGGCGCCGCCGAGGCAGGTTCTCCGAAAATCCCGGCTTTCACCGCCATCAGGCTGTGAGCAGCCATTATCTCGTCATCGCTTACCATATCGATAACTCCGCCGGACTCGTCTCGGGCAGCGACAGCTTTCTGCCAGCTGGCGGGGTTGCCTATTCTTATCGCCGTGGCAACGGTCTGCGGGCTGTCCACTACCCGGTCTCTTACAATTGGCGCTGCACCTTCTGCCTGGAACCCCATCATCACCGGTCTTTTACCGGATTTTCCTGCTTTATAGTATTCAACAAACCCTTTCCAGTAAGCGGTAATATTACCGGCATTTCCCACCGGGATAAACAGGTAATCGGGAGCATCGCCCAGTACTTCGATAATTTCAAAAGACGCCGTTTTCTGTCCCTCTATCCGGTTGGGATTGAGAGAATTTACCAGAGCTATCGGGTGCTTATCAGTCAGGCCCCTTACCATATTCAGCGCCCCATCGAAATTTCCGTCCAGAGCGATTATTCTGGCGCCGTATACAATCGCCTGGGCAAGCTTGCCAAGCGCAATGTTCCCCTTCGGCACTATGATAATAGCCATCAGATTCCGGCTAGCTGCATAGGCAGCCGCAGAAGCACTGGTATTACCCGTGGAGGCGCACATAACCGCCTTGCTTCCTGCTTCTATAGCTTTCGCAATTGCAACCACCATACCCCTGTCTTTGAAGGACCCGGTGGGGTTGCAGCCTTCGAGCTTGAAGTACAGTTCACCTACACCGATTTCTTTTTCCAGATTAGGAGCTCTAACGAGAGGGGTATCGCCTTCTCCGAGTGAAAACATCGGGGTTGCCGGCGTTACCGGGAGAAAGTCTGCATATTTATAAAGGACTCCGGATTTGACCATTTATTTCTCCTCCAGTATTGCGTATATCAGTTACTGGCATAAGCGTAATTCGGAATAAACCCAAATAAATCGAGCGGCCAGATTGACAGCCACACCTTACCGATAATGAATTCTTCAGGTACCGTCCATCCTTCTCTGGAATCGCTGCTGTTATTACGGTTATCGCCCATAACGAAATACTCGCCTTCCCGAATTATCGCGCTTTTAAAATCCTCTCTGGTTTTAGCGGTAATATACGGTTCATCCAGCGGGACACCTGCCCCGTTTCCCTCATGAATGTAAACCACTCCGTCCTTTATCTCAATGAACTCTCCCGGCAAACCGATTATACGTTTTATATATCCCTCTTTAGATAATTCCGGGTACAGAAATACGATTACATCTCCTCTTTCGGGTTCGTGCATATAATAGACAACTTTATTTACAATCAGTTGCTGCCCGTCATAGAAATTGTTCTTCATACTGGGACCGTCCACCGTGTAACGCTGGATTGTATACTGCATCCCTACAAAAAGCACAGCAGCCATTATTACAACTAGTATCGTATCCCTGATAAATTTCTTCATCTTTCTCTTTTCCCGGTTCCGATTCGGTTTTAATTATACTTGATATGTCCGTATCTGGCTAGCCGTATCCTGAACATAACATATTTGCACTTTATTTTATCGTGGTGCTAGAATGGCGATAGAATGGACTATATGAAGCAGGCTCTGTCTCTGGCAAAGCTGGCATTAGGGCAGGTAAGCCCGAACCCGGCAGTCGGTGCATTGGTTGTAAGAGATGGTGAGGTTGTTGGACAGGGGTATACACAGCCACCGGGTTCCGCTCATGCCGAGATTGTAGCGCTCAATCAGGCCGGCGAGAAAGCCAGGAACAGCGTTATGTACGTCACGCTGGAGCCATGCAGCCACCAGGGTCGAACCCCACCCTGTACAAAGACGATTATCGAAAGCGGACTTTCAGAAGTCCATATGGCAATGATAGACCCTAACCCTATCGTATCCGGGAAGGGGGAGGCTGAACTCATCAGAGAAGGTATAAAAACTTACGTAGGCGAGCATGAAAATGAAGCCAGGGAAATCAACGAAGCTTACATAAAGTATATAAAAACTGGAATTCCCTTTATCACGGCAAAATTCGCCGTCAGCCTTGATGGTAAAATAGCGACCAGAAGCGGAGATTCCGAGTGGGTAAGCGGGAAAGAATCAAGAAAATACGTGCATTACCTTCGCTATACAACCGATGCCATAATGACAGGCGCCAATACGGTTATCGTTGATAATCCGCGCCTTACATGCCGCTACGGAGGAGTCGGCGGTTAATTAAAGAAACCGCCCATCGCAGAATACTGGGCCGAAAAGGCCCCCCCCCCCCCTGATGCAAAGATTTTGT
>CAZIYN010000057.1:0-10077 GCA_964543495.1 uncultured Dehalococcoidales bacterium
AATAGCAAAGAGCAATCTCAAGAATAATTGTCATTGCGAGTCCCGGCAACGTCGGAGCGAAGCAATCTCCAGATTCGAGGGAGAAATCTATTGCATTCAGAAACAGAGATTGCCACGTCATCCGCATCTAGCGGATTCCTCGCAATGACAGGGTTGGAGAAGTCTATGGAAGACAAATATGCCTCTAAAAGGTTCGATATTCAGGATGAAAAAGCCATCGACATTGATGTGCTGGAAGCCATTCCCTTTGAGTATCCCGACTCCGCTACCGAGGTGGTCTACGAGACCGATGAATTCACCGCCGTCTGTCCCTGGACCGGCTTGCCGGATTTCGGCACGGTCACTATTACTTATATTCCGGACAGATTGCTGGTAGAACTTAAATCGCTGAAATACTACCTCTCGTCATTCCGTAATGTGGGAATACTGCAGGAGCACGCCGTCAACCGGATTCTCAACGACCTTGTGGAACTGGTGAAACCGGTATCGATGACCGTCGAAGCCGAGTACCGCGAGAGGGGAGGTATCGGCACCAACGCGATTGCCTGGTATGACAGCGAAGACGAAGAACTGTAGGACTAGAAAATACCAGGAACAACGAAACTCCGCGTATTATATGCGTGATACCTTTTACGGATTAGGATACATAGGAAGTCTAAACATTTTTGTATCTATAATAAATTCACTTCCTGTCAAGCCTGCCCAGTCGTTAATATCACTCGATAGGTTAAAGATTCTTTCAGTATAAAGTTCTAAATACTTCTCATTGATTTTACATAAATGTAGAAGTTCACTCACGTTATATAGTGCGAAATCTCCAAAATCGACTACGATATAATCATCGCCATGTAGATGTTTCATTAATAGATACCTATCTGGAAACCTAATATTATCCTCGTTTATTTCTTTTCCAGATACTACTTTATGTGATAATACTAGGTCTTCATGTGTTTTAATATATAATTCCTTAATCTTCTTAACACTATCCAAATCTCTCATGCTTTTTATTATTGTTATAATAGATATTATCCACTCATCGGCCAATCTCGAAACTATCAACGGATGCTTTAATATACTATTTAGATTTTCTTCATACACTTCCCACTTTTTCAATATTACAAAGCCTGGATATTCTTTGGATGATAATTCCTCTTTAAGCTTTTCTTCTGAAAGTGAAAAGAACTCGTTTACACTTTTTTCTGAAAAATCTCGTTCTTGGAGCGGATATACCATCTTATGCAATTGATTTATTATTGATAACATTTCTCTATCAATTAACATTTTTGAATAATCAGATATTTCTTTGTTTAATCTTTTATTAGAGAGATTTTGAGCTACCTGATAGAATAAAAATATTAGTGGTATAGCAAAGAACGCAGCGGAAATATTTATCAGAAGACCCTTGATATCTCCATTATTACTCTGTCCAATAAAATAGAATATCAATCCTGCAATAATGGCAGCAATATAAGGAATCGTCTTTAAAACCTTTTTTCTAATACTCATGGTATTTCTTAAATTTAGATTACTGCTTGTTTTACCCTGAAAATTCGTAAAAGTGTTCCTGCTCCCAGACTTCATCTTCTCCTGCGGAAAAAAGAGAGAATCCGTTCATTTCACATTCATAGTGAGGATGAAAACCGGCGAGTTGCTTTTTTATTTTTGGAAACACATCATCAGGTATCTGCTCGCTGATTGTCATATGAGGGACAAACTGCCGGCCAATGTATCTCCCGCGGAATTTTTCATCCAATAGATTATCTATCGACTTATTAATGTCATAAAAAAGGTCGGTTACAGGCTGTTTGTTCGCGATTGCTATGTAAGGGACATTGTTTTCACCCTCGAAATATTCGACTCCATAAAGCACAAGGGTAAACGGCTTTGTCCTCGCTGCCACCTCTTCCAGTTTCTGTTTTATCGCATCTATATTGTCCCCTGATACAAATGGATACAGAAGGGTTATATGAGGAATGATGGTGTAATACATATATTGCTGATAGTTTGCTCTCAGTTCTACAAGGTCTTTTTCGATATTTTCGGGAAAGACCAGTGCCGCCGCATACATAGTAGTCATATCCACTTACCCTAACTGTCCTTTTTCTTACCCACCAACCCCACATTGACCGCTTCTCTGAGAGTCCCGGCGGTGATAATCTGGATGTTTTTTATAGATGTACTGGCACCGGATTTCGGCACCAGGCAGCGCTTGAAACCGAGGCGGGCAGCCTCGTTTATCCGCCTGTCGAGTTGGGGGACTGTCCTTATCTCGCCGCTGAGTCCCACCTCGCCTATCGCCACCAGATGAGGGTCTACGGCTGCGTCTCGGGCGCTGGAGGCAATCGCCATGGCAATACCCAGGTCCGCCGCCGGTTCGCCTATCTTCAGTCCTCCGGTTACATTGGCGATGATATCCTGGTTACCCAGTTTCAGGCCCAGCCGGCGACTCAGTACGGCTGAAATCATTATCAGCCTGCCGAAGTCCACTCCGTTGGCGGTACGTCGCGGCTGTCCGAAACTGGTCGGGTTCGTCAAAGCCTGAATTTCCACCAGCAAGGGCCTGCTGCCTTCGAGGACGGGCACTACTGCCGAGCCGATGGAGTCTTCCTGCCGCTGGGACAGGAACGCTCCGGAGGGGTTCTCCACCTCTACCAGCCCTTCGGCTTTCATCTCGAAAATTCCTATCTCATTGGTCGAACCGAACCTGTTTTTCACGCACCGCAGCAGCCTGTAGGAACTGAAGGGCTCTCCTTCGAGGTAAAGAACGGAATCTACGATATGCTCGAGCACCCTCGGGCCGGCAATGGCACCGTCCTTGGTGACATGACCGACTATAAATACCGGCACCGCGCTCTGCTTTGCCCAGTGCATCAACCTCATCGTGCATTCACGCACCTGAGTAATACTTCCGGGCGCCGTGTCCACTTCCGGCAGGTATACGGCCTGGATAGAGTCAATCACCACCAGCGAGGGGGACAGGCCCTCTACCTGGCTCAGAATGCCGCTCAGGTCGGTCTCAGCCAGAAGGTAGAGGTTATTACCCTCTATACCAAGCCGCTGAGCGCGGAGTTTAATCTGGTGGAGAGTTTCCTCGCCGGAGACGTAGACCACTCTGCCTTTCATTCCGGCAACAAGCGCCGAGACCTGCAGCAGCAGGGTAGACTTGCCGATTCCAGGGTCGCCTCCGGTCAGCATAAGAGAGCCGGGTACGATTCCACCGCCAAGTACCCGGTTGAATTCGGTCATCGGTATCGGCGAGCGGTCGGTTGATTCCAGGGTGACTTCGGACAGTTCCTGCGGTGAACTGGCGGAAGAAATGGAGCTCCGTGATTTTACAGGGGCAGCCACCTTTTGCTCAGCGAAACTGTTCCATGCATTGCAATTGGGACAGCGTCCCAGCCATTTCAGCTCTTCCTTGCCGCACTGCTGGCAGACGTAAATAGTCCTTGAACTGCTCCTGCTGGCTCCGGTCATGAACTGACTTTACTCGATTTTAATCGCTTATGCAAGGGCTGATTACAGTAAAAAGAAAAGGGGCTTTCGCCCCTTTTTTATTGTTTTATTCAGTATCGATTATCCCTGGAGCAGGCTGAGGAATACACCGGCAACTACCGCCGAACCGACCACTCCTGCTATATTCGGCGCCATGGCGTGCATCAGCAGGAAGTTGCGCGGGTTCTCTTTCTGTCCCATATGCTGGACAACACGGGATGCCATCGGCACCGCCGAAACACCTGCCGCCCCGATCATCGGGTTAAGCGGCTCCTTTGAAATCCAGCTCATTATCTTGCCCATTATCACGCCGCCCGCCGTTCCGGAAGCAAAAGCTATCAGACCGAGAGCAAGTACCAGCAGGGTATCAGTACGGGCTACCAGTTCTCCCGGCATACTGGCTCCGATGCAGAGCATTAGAACGATGGTTACGACGTTTATGAGAGCATTTGCCGCCGTTTCGGACAGCCTGTCTACCACTCCGCTCTCCTTTAGCAGGTTGCCGAACATGAGCATACCCACCAGCGGAGCGCTGTACGGGACCAGAAGAACAACGAGGATTATTGATACTATCGGGAATGCTATCCGTTCCAGGCGTGAGACCTCTCTTACCTGCGGTTTCATATATATCTGACGTTCTTTCTTTGATGTCAGTAATCTGATGATAGGTGGCTGGATAATAGCTACCATCGCCATGTATGAGTAGGCGGCAACGGCAGTTACGCCGAGGAAATCGGGAGAAAGTTTTGAAGTAAGAAAAATGGTCGTCGGACCATCGGCGCCGCCGATTATTCCGATACAGGCTGCCTCGTATATACCGAAATCGGCAATCCCGAAATGTCCCAGCGCCAGAGCCCCGAAAAAGGCAATGACTATTCCTATTTGCGCTGCAGCGCCAAGCAGGAACAGCTTGGGATTAGCCAGCAACGGACCGAAGTCCTGCATAGCGCCAATTCCGAGGAAAATAAACTGAGGTAGAATCGTATACCTTAAAAGGGTAAACTCGATTAGTGTTCCGAGAAGACCGGCGCGCCCTATCTCTCCGCCGACCTCGTAAGGTCTCAACAAAATACCGCTGTTGGGCAGGTTAGCGAGTAGCAATCCCACACCGATGGGAATGAGTTCATAAGGTTCCCATTTCTTGGCTATACCAAGATATATGAATACAATCGCAACGATTATCAGAATAACGTTTGCCCAGGTCAGGCCGGTAAAGCCCATGAAGAGCGAGCCCATTACTTAACTCCTCTAATATTCGATAACAGCTATTGTTTTGCCTACTTCTACCGCTTCCCCTTTTGTAACACTTATTTCCGTTACCTTGCCGGCAACCGGAGATACTATGGGATTTTCCATTTTCATCGATTCGACGTAGCAGATTACGTCTCCTTCTTCGACGGTGTCACCTACCTTAACTTCTATATCCAGTACTTTCCCGGTTATAGGTACCTCGATAATTTCCTGTGCCAATTCTACACTCCTTCTCCACTATTAGTTTCTGCATCTGCAGGTTTTTCCTTACTCTTTTCCAGTTTGCGGATTATCACCCCGCTGAGCCATATCGCTACAGCGAGTACTACCAGGACCATAAATACCCATCCGAAACCGACCCCGCCTACTTTTACAGCCTGACCCCAGTCTATAATCACCATTTCCTGAATCCGCCTTTTTACTTATACGTATAATATAAGTTTTTTAACCAAAATAAAAGAGCGGGAAGTCAATTATGGTTTCACCGCTCTTAGTATAGTACCGGAGGTATCAATTTAAGATAAAGCACTAGTTGTCCTCTCCTACCAGCGCTTCCTGCGCGGCCGGATGTACAACAATCTCATCTCCTTCGAGGTCAACTACCGCAGTATCTCCCTCCTTAAACTGCCCGCGAAGCAGGCTGTCCGAAAGTTTATCTTCAACCATGTCCTGAATCACGCGTCGCAAAGGACGTGCTCCGAAGACCTCGTCATAACCTTTCTCGCCGAGGAAGTCTTTCGCGGTATCTGTTACTTCAAGCATAATACCTTTTTCACTGAGCTGTTTTTCAACCATTGCCAGCATCAGGTCCACAATCTGGCGAATATCCTCTTTATTCAGCGCGTGGAAGACCATAACACTGTCGATTCTGTTCAGGAATTCCGGACGGAACGTCTTCTTCATTTCATCCAGCAGTTTACCCTTCATCAGTTCATAGTCCATCTGCTGGCTCTTTGCTTCATCAGTCCTGGAAGCAAATCCGATTCCGCTTCCCTTTCTGATAAGTTCGGCACCGATATTGCTTGTCATTATAATAATACTGTTGCGGAAATCGACACGCCTGCCCCTGGCATCCGTCAGGTGTCCGTCATCGAATATCTGGAGCAGTATGTTAAACACATCGGGGTGTGCTTTTTCAATTTCATCGAGGAGGATGCAGCAGTACGGTTTACGCCTGACTGCCTCGGTCAGCTGTCCTCCTTCGTCATAACCGACGTATCCCGGAGGCGCACCGACAAGTCGCGAAACGGTATGCCTTTCCTGGTACTCGGACATATCCAGCCTGATAAGTGCGTCCTCGCTGCCGAACATGAACTCGGCGAGGGCTTTTACAAGCTCCGTCTTGCCCACACCCGTAGGTCCGAGGAAGATGAAATTGCCGATCGGGTGCCTCGGGTCTTTCAGCCCGGCTCTTGCCCTTCTGACCGCCTTAGAAATCGTATCAATCGCCTCATCCTGCCGGATAATCCTCTTATGCAGGGCTTCTTCCATCTGAAGCAGCCGGCTGGTCTCATCACCGCTAAGCTGGACTACCGGTACACCAGTCCACATGCTGATAACCTCTGCAATGTCTTCGGCGGTAACCTCCGGTTTCTTCTCGTCCATCTCCGCCTGCCACTCTTCTTTAAGCTTCTTAATTTTTTCTTCGATGGCAAGCTCCTGCTGGCGGAGCTCGGCAGCCACGTCATACTCCTGACTGGCAAGGGCATCTTCTTTCTTTTTACGCAAGCTGTCCTCGGTAAGCTTTTCTTCCCTGAGCTCTTCCGGCTGGGTCCGGTACCTTATCCTGACCCTCGAAGAAGCTTCGTCAATCACATCGATTGCCTTATCGGGCAGGAACCTGTCGGGTATATACCTGGCAGCCAGAGTCGCTGCCTGGCTTAACGCTTCATCGCTGATAGTCAGCCTGTGATGCTCTTCATAGCGTTCCTTGATACCGCGCAGGATTTCCAGTGTCTGCTCGACGGACGGTTCCTCCACGAGTACCGGCTGAAAACGCCTTTCCAGAGCGGGGTCGCGCTCCACATGTTTTCGGTAATCGTCAAGCGTTGTTGCCCCGATGCATTGCAGTTCTCCCCTTGCCAGCGACGGCTTGAGGATACTGGCGGCATCGACCGCTCCTTCGGCGGCTCCGGCGCCGACGATTGTATGGAATTCATCTATAAACAGGACGCAGTTGCCTGACGTCTTGATTTCATTAATTATCTTCTTAAGTCGCTCTTCGAACTCGCCGCGGTATTTGGTTCCCGCTACCACAGAGGCTATATCGAGAGTGACCAGTCGCTTGTCCTCGAGAGTCTCCGGGACATCACCCGAAGCGATACGGTGGGCGAGTCCCTCGACGATTGCCGTTTTACCCACTCCGGGTTCGCCGATAAGTGCCGGGTTGTTCTTCGTGCGACGGCTGAGAATTTGAATAACGCGTTCTATCTCTTTAACCCGCCCGATAACCGGGTCAAGCTTTCCGGAGGCAGACGCAGCGGTAAGGTCGACACTGAGCTGGTCCAGAACGGGAGTCCGGTTCGGTGACCGTCCCTGCTTCCCTCTGGGCGAACCCTGGCTCAGTACGTTATTGGTCTCATTGCGTGCCTGTTCCAGGTTGATACCGAAGCTGTCCAGGACTCCGGCGGCAACTCCCTCGCCCTCGTGCAGAAGGCCTAAAAGGAGGTGCTCGGTGCCGATGTAATTGTGCCCCAGTTGCCTCGCTTCGTCTATAGCAAGCTCAATAACTCTCTTCGCCCTGGGAGTAAGTCCGATTTCACCTGTAGAAGCCTTCTCACCGCGCCCGATAATGAATTCCACAGCCGAGCGTATCTTGCTGAGGCTGATACCGAGGTTAGTGAGGACTTTTGCGGCAATACCTTCCTCTTCACGTATCAGACCGAGCAGCAGATGCTCGGTACCGATGTAGCTGTGGTTGAGCTTTTGAGCCTCTTCCTGTGCTGAGGTGAGTACCCGCCGCGCTCTCTCTGAAAACTTCTCAAATCGACTAGGCATTTCTTCTCCTTAGGGTCGCTTTCCCCTGAGAGTAATCTCTACCTATCATTATAAGTTATACGTGTGTTAAGGTCAAAGCCTGAAGTGTAAATATTACGCCTGTTATTAGACCTTAGGCTAAAGTCTCCTGGCAGCGACTTATTTTCCTCAAGGGGTTACCCCCTCAGTATCCTCCGCGCTGGGGCGTTTCACTTCCGTGTTCGGGATGGGAACGGGTGGTACCACCCCGCTCAAGCCACCAGGAGACTATTACCAGCTATCATATAGTGAAGTAAAATGAACGTGGAGCCTAGCTTCAGCTTCCAGAATTCAGTTTAGCATCAAGTCCTTGTCTGGTCAAGACCCTTAAGGCTAATTTTTACTCTTTCCGGGTCGTTCTGAGTATGAATAACTTGAAATTAAAATCACTCTGAAATACACTGGTTTAAAATCACAGTCTGTGGGATATGTACGTAAATAAGAATGGAGTGGTTTGCTTACATTTATCAGGGAAGAATTCAGAGCAGCATTCGCCTTCCTGGCTGAGAACAGGAATGAAACTGTAATTATCTCCGTTTCGGCACTGGTCCTGACACTGGAACGGTATAACGATATCCTGAACAAATGGTTCGATTCTCTTTTCTATTTCGCACTGATACCGGTCATAATAATTATCCTTATACGCCGTAATCCGCTTGACTTCGGTCTCAGGCCCGGTAACCCTAAGGTATGGGGCTTTCATGCTATCACTTTCTGTCTCATAGCCTGGCCTGTTTTATACTTCTCAGCCGCGAATCCCTCTATAAGCGACTACTATCTGGAGAAGAATTTCAGCCTTCTCAACTACTCACTGGTCTCTCTGGGAATCCTTTTCGGTTCCGAGTTCCTTTACCGCGGTTTTCTCCTTTTTGGTCTGAAAGAGAAGTTCGGAGAAGCAAGTATACTCATCCAGACAATCCCTTTCGTTCTGACCCACCTGGGCAAACCGGAGCCGGAAACCATCAGTACTATAATCACCGGCATCTACTTCGGTTACATCTGCTACCGGGGAAAATCGTTCTGGCCCGCTCTGATAGTCCACCTGTTTATAAATATCTACTTCGTGGCTTCGGTAAATTTGTAGTACCTCCAGATTAATTTATATCTATTTCCGCCCTACTTCCTTAATGAACGGCTTTGCATAAAAAGCCGTCATTCCCGTGAAAACGGGAATCCAGATTGGTACATTCAGGCATGATTTCTGGATTCCCAATCAAGTTGGGAATGACAAAAAACGTATAAACGGCACTTATAATACAACTCTTTGATGAAGCTAAAGGGGGGGCTCTACCCACCTTAAGAACACCCCAAATTATATTAACGGTATTTGAACTCTGCCCTGCTGTGGTCTATAATTCCTTCCGCGATGTTCAAAGAATACATAGTGATGGCGGTCTCCTGCGTAATCGTGGGAGTGATTTTAACCTTTATTCTACTGGGAGTCACGGCACGTCAGGGGATTGACCTGAATGAAAATCTCTGGATACTGGCGATACCGGCCGTGGTCGCCCTCATCCTTAATATAGCTCTGCTCGAGCTCTACAGGAAATTAAAGAAGAAGTAATACCACACTGTCATTCCGGCGAAAGCCGGAATCCAGTCTGTATCCAGTCCCTATTTCCCGTTTCTTTATACCCCACCACTTGACCCTCCACTGGATTCCGTACTCACCTGCTAGAGCTTTGTGCGACGTGCAGGTCAGGTACGTAATGACAAAGGTATAGAAAGAGGGGCTTTCGCCCCTCTCCTTTTTTTACAAATCATTCGTTCTATTTCTTCTTCGGAGTTGCTTTCTCGGCCTTCTCCGTCTTGGATTTCGGTTCGTCTGTATACAGTTCCGGGTGATGCTTCCGGCAGGTCTTGCACATATCCCCCACCTCCTTTTTCCGACTATACCTGTATTTTATCAGAATTACTTCCATGCAAGTATTGCTTCCAGGTCTCCTTTACTGACATACACGCCTGACGGACTTACCTTCACTAACTCTTCTCTCAGTTCTTTCTCAAATGCTTCTTTATTTTCTCCGAGAATATATGGATTAGCCATCGATGTGGAATAGAGGTTGCCTATTACTTCATCAAGACTCGAAGACATAGTCCAGTGATGGCTCCACATTTCCATTCGCTTAAACTTCGATTCACTGACGAATTCTTCATGTCTTCTAGGAAGAACCTGAAAATAGCCGCTCCCTGCTCTTCGCTTCTCCCCCAACCATTTCTTAATTACATCCTGCACGGTTATCTGCCATTCGTTCTGGTCTTTTGTCCAGATACTCGTATTCCACACAATCACAATCCCACCTTCGTCAGTAATAATAC
>CAZIYN010000058.1:0-4513 GCA_964543495.1 uncultured Dehalococcoidales bacterium
CATTTCGGCATCCTTCACCTTTTGCGGTTTCCGGCGGTAATAGCGCTTCGAGGTCACGAAGAGATTTGCCTGGTTGATATTGTCCACAATCTCTATTCCCGAGTTCGTATCCTTCGCTACCTGCTCAAACCTGCCGCGGTTGACGCCAAAGAGGTACAGCCGGTGGACTTTAGTTTCCCGTACCGCCTGTTTTCCTTTTCCGGCTTTCTTTTCTACCGTAACCGGCTCGAGTTTTTCGGACCGGACCTCGCCTTCCTCGTCTAACCAGCGGATTTCGGTGGTCAACGGCTGTCCCCGCAGGCTGTCATCGATTGCCTGGGCCACGTCCGGGTGGATGGCGACCCTGTCCCGGTCCTGTATCTCTACAACAATATCGAAAGTAGGGGGCGCCATGCGTTCGAGGATAGACTTCTGGGTGCCTCTTCTCTTGGCTTCTTCATCACCCAGAGTTACGCTCTGAATTCCGCCGATGAGGTCGGATAGGGTGGGATTCATAATCAGGTTCTGGAGAGTGTTGCCGTGAGCGGTAGCTACAAGCTGGACGCCGCGCTCGGCTATCGTCCGGGCAGCCAGCGCTTCAAGCTCGGTACCCATCTCATCGATTACTATTACCTCCGGCATATGGTTTTCCACGGCTTCAATCATCACCGCGTGCTGGAGAGAGGGCGTGGTTACCTGCATCCGCCGGGCGTGACCGATGGCAGGGTGGGGAATATCACCATCGCCGGCAATCTCGTTCGAAGTGTCGACGATGACGACCCTCTTTTTAAAATCGTCGGCAAGTACCCTGGCTACTTCGCGGAGCATGGTGGTTTTTCCCACTCCAGGGCGTCCCAGCAGCATCACGCTCTTGCCCGACTGAATAAGGTCTTCGATTACCTTGATGGTGCCTGTAACGGCTCTGCCGACGCGGCAGGTGAGACCGACAATGCGCCCCTGCCTGTTCAGGATAGCCGAGATGCGGTGCAGGGTACGCTCGATACCGGCACGGTTATCGTCGCCGAATTTCCCGATACGAACGGATATATATTCGATGTCCTGTTCGGTGACTTCTTCTTCGCTCAGCATGATTTCACGGTCGGGGAAACGCGCTTCCGGCGTCCTGCCGAGGTCGAGAATCACCTCCAGTAGTTCGTGAATATCTTTCTGCTTCTTTAAAGGTTTCTGGATGCGCGGCGGAAATATCGCCAGCAGGGCATCCAGGTCATCGGTTACTACTTTCTGCAATATTTTCTTCCTTTGTCATTCTGAGGAATCCACCGACTGAACTCGCGTCGAAGTCCAGAGACGGATGACGAAGAATCTGGGGGTGTAGTGTTATAAATAATACCCTACCTCCCTGAGACCCTTCGTCCGCCGGAGGCGGACTCCAGGGTGACATATTAGTTCTGGCTCGCTTTCAGTTCTTCCATCGTGAAAAGAGAACGCAGTTCAAGCCCTTCTTTCTTCAGGTTTTCTCTGCCCCTGATATCACGCTCGATTACGCAGAGGATGTATTCTATATCAGCACCCCGTTCCATCAGGTCGTTCGTGCTTATCACTATCTGCCCGCCGGTAGTTACCACGTCCTCGATAACACATACCTTTTTAGCCCTGAAATCGGTCCCCTCTGCCAGCTTGGCGGTGCCGTATTCCTTGGCTGCTTTCCTGACGAAGATAGCCGGTATACCTGTTTTCAATGATAGAGCGGTAGCTATCGGGATTGCGCCCATTTCAAGCCCGGCGAGTATCTCCGTTCCTTCCGGTATAAGTTCCGAAAGCTGGTCGGCAATAGCCTCGAGCAATTCGGGACTGGATGCGAACAGGTACTTATCGAAGTATTCGTTCGATACCTGTCCCGAGCGCAGCGTGAAAGTGCCTGTCAGGTGGGAGACCTCATATATTTTACGGGCTAATTCGCTTCTTTCCATATCATTCCTTTATCGTAATTCTATTGTTTTCCTTCTATTATATCCAGGAAATACCTGTGGAACCTGGTGTCTTCCGTCAGTTCCGGGTGGAAGGCGGAGACTAGCAGTTTTCCCTGCCTGGCGGCGACTATCGTGCCATCGGGCAGGCTTGCCAGTACCTCCACGTCGTTATTAACTCCGGTAATGAACGGTGCTCTTATAAAAATACCCGGAAACGGGTCATTTCCCAGTGCCGGTATCGATAAATCAGCTTCGAAACTGTCTACCTGCCTGCCGAAGGCGTTCCGCCTGACCGAAATATTCATCAGTCCCAGCGGGGTAGCTTTATTGCCGTCTGTAATTTCGCCTGCAAGCATTATCATTCCGGCGCAGGTGCCGAACACGGGCAGACCGTTCTCAGCCAGTTTTTTTATCTCATCTCTGAGTTTATAAGCATCGATGAGGTTGCTTATCGATGTGCTTTCACCGCCGGGAATGATTAACCCGTCAAGACCTGACAGTTGTCCCGGCAGGCGGACGGGTACGGCTTCGACTCCCAGTTTGTTAAGTACGGCTATATGCTCTATAAAGGCTCCCTGCGCTGCAAGGACACCTGTTTTCATCCTTTTTCCTCTATTTATCGGGGTATCGTTATCTATTCTACCATCCTCTTGGCGAGAGGAGTTCTTCGGGTTTAAGCTGTTTGCTGTCCAGCCCCTTCATAGCCTCGCCCAGGTTCTTCGAGACTTCGGCGATAATCGCAGCATCCTGGTAGTGGGTGGTAGCTTTGACGATGGCTTTCGCCCTCACCTCCGGGTTATCCGACTTGAATATACCTGAGCCTACGAATACACCATCGGCGCCCAGTTGCATCATCAGGGCGGCATCTGCGGGAGTAGCGACTCCTCCGGCGGCAAAATTGACCACGGGGAGCTTGCCCGTTTTATGGACCTCTTCCACAAGTTCGAACGGGGCACCCATTTCCTTAGCTTCCGCCATCAACTCTTCCTGCGGCATATTTACCAGCCTGCGGATACCGTCGGTCACGGCGCGCATATGCCTGACTGCCTCAACGATATCGCCGGTGCCGGCTTCTCCCTTTGTCCTTATCATCGCCGCTCCTTCACCGATACGGCGCAGGGCTTCTCCCAGGTTGCGGCAGCCGCATACAAAGGGGACTTTAAAGTCGTGTTTCCAGACGTGGTGACTTTCATCGGCGGGAGTCAGCACTTCTGATTCGTCTATATAGTCGACTCCGAGTGCCTCGAGTGCCTGGGCTTCCACGAAGTGGCCTATGCGGCACTTTGCCATTACCGGAATTGTGACTGCTTTCATTATAGCCTCGATTACCGTGGGGTCTGCCATGCGGGCAACTCCTCCGGCAGCCCTTATATCTGCCGGGACTCTTTCCAAGGCCATCACCGAACAGGCTCCCGCGTCCTCGGCAATCCTAGCATGCTCGGGAGTCACTACATCCATAATAACTCCGCCCTTGAGCATCTGGGCAAGTCCGGTCTTTACTTTCCAGGTTCCAGTTTCCATTTTCTCCACTCCCGGTTACAGGTATGTATGTGTTCAGCTAAATTCTACTACTGTTTGTTATGTTTATCAACTTTGACTGAATATCGGGGCTTTTACCAGGCAGGTTTAAACGGCTCCGCCTTTATTACCGGCGGTTATGGCGATGCTGTCGAACAACAGCCAGGGGTCGTCCGGGTTTTCTTCTATGTATTCGGATAGTTTTTTAAATCCCTGTTCGTATGATTCCCGGGATATCATCGTCAGGACCGATGTATGCTTATTCCGGATAGATTCGAGGTGGGCCGTGCTGGTGTTATAAGTCTGCTGTCTGATTACTTCTGTTCTGATTCCTGAAAAACCGGCATTACTCAATAGCTTTTCCACCGTTTCTACAGTGAAGGTCCTCGGTTCGTCTATATCGAGTACTTCGGGGAAAAACGTGTGCTCCACATCGTCCCGGATACATTCCATCGGCCCGTACCTGACCAGTATTGCTCCTGAATCTTTTAATACCCTTTTACACTCGTCGATTACCTTTGTGGGAGAATCGACGTGATGAAGAAGGTGCGACATAAATACGACATCGAAAGACTTATCTGCGTATGTGAGATTCTGAGCATCGAGGCAGTCCCAGGTTATCGTGTTGCTTATATCTTTCTCACGAGCTTTTATCAGCATGGCTTCGGATGAATCGGCTCCTGTCATACGATATCCTAATTCATTTGCCATAACGATAGTGAACCTGCCTGTCCCGCATCCCAGATCAAGGACATTGGAGCCTTCCGATACCCCGGAATATTTCTTAATAATATCCATCCACAGACCGGTTATGTTGTCCGGAAGAGAGCGGCCTTTATCGTAGACTTCAGCAATTTTTTCATAATCGGCTTTTTTCATCACTCCTCCTTAATCGGTCTTTTCGAAGGTATCCCGGGTCGGCGGGGGTATTTATCAGGAGTCACTTTTATCTTATCTATAGCCTCGATTCCTCCACTAGCCACTATTTTTGCGACATAGCCTATGTCCGAGGTAAGGTTATACGCCCTTTCTATATGGTCTCTTTCTTCTTTTCCTCCTGTAAATGCCATCGATAGTGCGTCTAC